>DAORCZ010000411.1:0-7219 GCA_035345735.1 Pseudomonadota bacterium
CGAGCTGCAGCGATCGACGCAGACCGGCACGCTGTTTGTGCAAGTTCACACCGGCAGCCGCGGCTTCGGACACGGCCTGGCGACGAACTACTTCGAGCTCGCACGATCCGAGCGCCCCGACGTGCGCGACATCGATCTGGGCTTCTTCATGGGCGGCTCGAAGCACTACAAGAGCTACCTCAATGCCGTCGCTGCTGGCGGCAACTACGCCATCCTCAACCGCTTGGTCATCTTCGAGGCCATCGCCGAGGCTTTCCAGAAGGTCTTCCGGCGGCCGCTGGAGCTGGTCTACGAGATCAGCCACAACTTGGTGCAGCGCGAGACGCACCCCGAATTCGGCGAGGTCCTGGTGCATCGCAAGGGCGCAACGAGAGCCTTCCCGGCCGGCCATCCCGCGCTTGCTGGCACGCAGTGGGCGGACAGCGGCCATCCCGTGCTGATCCCCGGCAGCAATAAGGACTACAGCTACATCCTGCGTCCTCTTCCAGGGGCGGCAGCCTCGGGATATTCCGTCAATCACGGCGCCGGCCGCCAGATGTCGCGCGGCGAGGCGGCACGGTCCTTGTCGCAGAGCCAAGTCGATGCCGACTATCGACGGGCTGGAATCCTCGTGAACCTCGATGGCCGCGTGCCGATCGATGAGGCCGCTCCTTGCTACAAGTCCTCGCGCGAGGTCGTCCAGGCGGTGCTCGACGCGGGGCTGGCCGAGATCGAGCACGAGCTGTGGCCGCTGTCTTCGCTCAAAGGCACCGACGAGCGCCCCGGCCGACGCAACAAAGAAAAAGGCGGTCGCGCCGCGCAGAGCCCCGACAAGCGCAAGCTGTCCCGCAAGCGCGCCGACCTGACCGCCGCCGAACTCGACGCAGAGCTCGAAGCCGATCGGCTGTCGGGATACAGCTCTACCGCGACCGAGGGGAGTGCAGCGGGAGACGACGGCGACGGCGACGACGACGAGCCGAGCGGTGGCCACTATTAAGCGCTAGGCAGCCCGCTCGGTCTCCCCAGGTCTGAGTCACTGAGCCAGCGAAGCCGGCGGGCGCGCGGCGGTACTTCTTTTGCCGTCGTCGTTGACAGGGCAGGGGCGCGCGATACGATGCGCGGCCGTGTCTGCTCCCCTGCATCGCCGTCGACGTCCTGCGCCTCTCGGGCGGGGGGGCTGGCGGCATGGGGCGGCTTTTTCGCTGGGAGCGCTCGTCGGCAGCTTGGCCGCACTGGGGCAGGCGCACGGCTATGCCGTATCCGCCGACGTGACGTCGATTGCGCAGGCCTACAACCTGTGGACGGCAGATCCGCAGGCAGCGCTGGTGGCGCGACGACGGGTCACCAACTACCTCGGGCTGCGGATCGAAGACATCGCACTGGGGCCGCGGCTGCGCCTCGACGAGCCGCTCGCGCGAAATGAGCTAGCGGTGGCCATCGAGCTGCGCGTCGATTCTGACTTCGGTGACTACCTGTGCAGCGTCGGACGCGTGACCGCATCCAGTCCGCTGGCCTGCCTCGATCGCACGGCGGGCGGCGTGCGCACCGATCCCGAGCTGGGCAACCATCGCCCCGAGCTGCTCTTCGCCTACGTCGAGGGGCGACGAATTGGCGGCTGGCTGACGCTGCGACTGGGCCGACAGCTGACCTGGGATCTGCTCGATCTTCGCGGGCTCGATGGGCTGCAGATTTCGGCGCAGACGCCGTTTCACGTGGCGATCGATGCCTGGGGTGGGCTGTCGCAGAGCGGCGGCCTGCCGATCGACCCCAGCCTCTACGTACTCGACGGCACCAGCCGATCGCCCGAGCGTCGTCCCGACGACCCGCGTCAGCAGTCGTTGTCGCCGCAGCCCACCGTCGGATTTTCGGCCCGCCTGACTGGACTACGCGACCTGCAGGTGCGGCTCAGCTATCGCCATACCTGGTCCCCCACCGCGGATCGACAGGCCGCCGGCTGTCCCCTCGGGCAGAGCTGCGCCCCGGCCTGGGGCAGCCTGGAAGACCGCATTGCCGCGAGCGCCCATGGCCGTCTGTTCGACGGGCGCCTGCAGGGCTGGGGGGCCATCCGCTACGACCTACTGAGCGGCCGCCTGGATGAGGCCCAGGCCAGCTTGCGCTCCGTGCTCGCTGGTGATGCCTCCGCGACGGCGCGCGGACAGCACACGCTGAACCTTGACTACCGCTACGACGTGCCGACCTGGGATGGCGACTCGATCTGGAACGTCTTCGCCAGCGACCCCTATCACCACGCTGGGCTGCGCTATGCCGGGCGGCGGACCCTCGGCGCTCCGACGATGATTCGCTCACGTACAGCGCGCAGCGAGCTGTCCTGGTCGATTGGTGGGTATGGCCGGATGTTCGTCGATCTCGCACGCGCCGCGGATGCCGCCGATACCGTCGCAAGCCCGACCGTGCGCCCAAGTGCCGGGGGCGATGCCTCACTGCAGTACCGACGGGGCAGCAGCCATCTGCGGCTTGACGGGTTCTACGGGGGCGGTTACGGCGGCACGCAGGCCGGTGGCGACATCGCCGGTCGCTGGGCACTGTTCCGCGACAACGTCTCGCTAGAGAGCCGCGTTCTTTACACCTATTACGCCGACGAGCTACGCGAGAGCAGCCGCAGCCATGGGGTCGCGCTGCAGGCGGGGGTGCGCTGGGCGTTTATCCGCGGTGCGCTCTTGCACGTCTTTATCGAAGACAGCATCGATCGTTACAACAGCTCGCAGGTGCGCCTGCTGGCCAGCTTGGACCTATCGATGCTGCTCGGGCCGCACGGTGGACCGCAGAGCGTGGCGGGCCTCTTGCCGGCCGGCTTTGGCGAGGCGCCGCGGGGTCTGCCCACCCCTGGGCTGCTGAATTGAGGTCGCCCATGCCCAGCCCGTTTACCCCCGACCGACTCTTGCGCTGCGCGTCGCTGTTCTTTCTGGCCGGCGCGCTGCTTGCGACCTGGCCCCGGGATGCTGCAGGCCAAACCCTTCCGCCTTCGGGGACACGCTCGGGAGTCGACCTGTGGAGCCCCCTGCGTCGCGAAGCCGCTCCCCCGGTTGCCGCCTCGGTCGCCGGTCCCTCGACGGTGGTGTATCCCCCGCAGCGCCTGCCGCTTCATTTTTCGCATCGGCGACATTTGGCGCGCGGCAGCGACTGCCTGGTCTGTCACGCGGCTGCGGCCACCTCGCTGTCGTCGCGTGACAACCTGCTTCCGACCGAAGCCGCCTGCCGTGGCTGTCATCCCATCGAACGTAGCCGGCCCTTCGGTCCGATCTTCGCGGCGAACAGCGCCCCGCCCAGTGCCTGCGCCACCTGCCATGTGGGCTTCCCCAGCCAGCCAGCGCTCGACGGTCAACCCAGCATCGCCGCCGGGGTTGATCCGGCGACGTTGATCGCCCGCGTCGACCTGCCACCACCAGCGCTGCAGTTCAACCATCGCCTGCACATCGAAAAGCAGCTGCCCTGCGCCACCTGCCATGGCGATCTGTCGCAGGTCGATTTGGCCACACGTGAGCAGCTGCCGACGATGGCGCTGTGCCTGCGCTGCCATGACGGCAGCCGTCGCGGCGCCGGGCGGGCGGCCGATCGCTGCGCCACCTGCCATCCGGCCCAGCCGGGGGGGCTCCTGCAAGTGCAGCTGGCCTCGGGCGTGCTGCGGCCGAGCGGCGGTCTGCGCGGTGATGATCACGCAGCCACCGACTTCCGCCAGAGCCATGGCCGCGTCGCGCAGAGCGGGCCCGACTACTGCAGCAACTGCCACCGCGAGAGCTACTGCCTGCGCTGCCATAACGCTGCCGCCAAGCCCTTTGATCTGCACGGCGGCAACTACATCGCCCGGCACGCCGTCGACGCCCGTCGCAACCAGCCCGACTGCAGCACCTGCCATCGCCAGCAGAGCTTCTGCCTGGGCTGCCATCAACGCCTGGCGGTCAGCGATCACGCGACGCTGCCCGGGCAGCCCGCGACCTCAGCCTTCTTTCCCGCTCGTCCGCGTTCGTTTCACCCCACCGGCTGGTCCTCAGCGACGGGTGGTGCGGCCAACAACCTGCACGCCGAAGAGGCGCGTCGTAGCCAGCGTAGCTGCACCTCCTGCCACCGCGAGGACACCTGCCTGGCCTGTCACAGCACGCTGTCGGACTCGCGCGTGCCGGGCGGGGCCAATCCGCACCCACCCGACTGGGTTCGCGGGGGGCGCTGTCGCGCTATCGCCAGCCAGAATCCGCGCGTCTGCCTGAAGTGCCACCGCGACAGCGATAGCGCGCTGCGCTGCGAGTAAAAGGGGTCGGCCTCGTCGGCGCCGGCCCGCGGTACGAGTGCCAGATGGACTACGTCTGAAGGGTGGGGCCTCTCGGCGACATCTGGGACGGGCGAAATCTGCGCGGGCTCGATTGTGGCGCGTGTTAGCGTCGCGTTCCCGAACTGGCGAGCCAGGCGGAGCGCGGCAAGCCAGCGGAGAAAGGTTCCCCGTGAGCAAGACTGTTTGGAATATCGGCTTTGTCTCGATCTTGGCACTGACCTCCTGCAGCAGCGGCGGCCTGATGGACCCCGGCCCCGGACCGGGCCCCGGCCCCGGCCCCGGCCCCGGCCCGAATCCGATGGGCTGCCGGGCAGACCAGCACATGTGCGGGGGAGCTTGTGCCCTCAACAGCGACCCCATGACCTGTGGCGGCGCCTGCACGCCGTGCCCGGTGCCCGAGAACGCCATGGCAACGTGCGATGGGACGAAGTGCGGCTATTCGTGTGCGGCGGGCTTTCACCAGTGCGACAAGGCCTGTGTTCCGGCGGCGCGCCCTTGCGGTGTTCCGCTGCCCGATGCGAAATGCACAGACTCCACAAGCTGCGGCCCGGCAGGGGAGTGCATCGGTTCGGCATGCGTCTGCGCAGCGGGCTACGCAAGCTGCAGCGTGGGCTGCTGTCCGGTGAGCTACGGCAGCACCAGCCTCGCGGGCGTCGCCGGTCGGGGGGTTCAGCTTGAGTTCGGCACCGACGGAACGGCCTACGTCATGGTCCAAGTCGAGAACGGGTCGAACTACTCGCTAAAGCTGTACACCCGCAAGCCGGGAGCCAAGACGATTGAGCCAGCGACCCTCAGCATCCCGGTGAGCTATGAGCGCGAGGCCTGGGACTTTGCCCTTCGCAACGACGGGACGTTATTCGCGGTGGTCACTCCGGTGAGCGGCGAGGGGAGCAACGTGGAATTGCACCGATGGAAGGAGGGCATGACCGGCTCGACTTCCGAGCGCATTGGCAGCGCCTTTGGCTATGACCCCGGAGTGGGCATGGCGATTGATGGCAAGCAGACGGTGTGGGCGTCGTGGTCGCGGTCGCGCAGCGGGGGCTTGGACGCCTTCAGCCTGGAAATCGACGATCTGCACCGGAACTACATGCACGGCACGGGAGGCACCGTCGAGCAGAGCGATGTGGAGTGGGACCCCAAAGGCGGCGGCGTCTTTTCGTTCTGGGGCCATCGGTATACCGGGATGTTTCGCACCGGCACAGCCCAGCTCTCCGGTACCAGTGCGCTCGCCAACACCTGCCCAGCCGACGACGCCGCCATCGACAGCCAGGGGCGCATGTGGGCCATCTACAACTCATACTCGTCCATTCAGACGTATTTCTGCGCGCCGGGCGACATCGTCGCTGCTAGCTCGGCAACGATGCGCCCACCGGCCCTGCCGACGGCCTTTAGCGGACCGATTGCGATCGACGGCGATGACACTGCCTTCGTGGCGTACTACGAGCAGAGTGCCTACACCGCGCACTGGTTCGCGAGCCGCGATGGTCGGCGCTGGGCGCGTGGGACGTTGCCGGTGCGGTACGGCAATCCGCGGGGCTCGACTTCGCCGGGGGCCGCTCTAGTCGCCAGTGCCCGGCGGCCCGGCAGCGGCCGCATGTCGTTTGTCATCCTGCCGTCGGACGCCACCCAGGGGGACATGACCCTGGTCGATTTGCAGTAACGCCCACCCAAGCGCTTCAGCGACATCCATCCGCCTGCTCGCAACCGCCGCGGCTTTATTCTCCGGCGGAGAGCTCGCCCAGGCGGCTGAGGGAGAGCTCCGCAGAACCGGCGACGCGCTGCTGCGCCAGCAAGAACAGGTTCTGGTGGCGGGCGATGACGTGATCCCAAGCAAAGCGGCCCAGGCGGTCGCGGGTACGGGCCGCGATTTGCTGCCGCAGCTCGGTCTCGCGGACCAGGCGGATGATGTACTCCGCGAACTCGTCTTCATCGGCGGCCAGGAAGCCCTCGCGTCCGTGTTCGACGACATCGGACACGCCGCCCAGGTTCATCGCGACAGCGGGGCAGCCGCTGGCCAGCGCTTCGAGGGTGGCAATCGACATCGCCTCTTTGCGGGTCGGCAGGCAGAACAGCGACGACTCGGCCAGGATGGCGCGGACCTGCTCGCGCGGCAGAAAGCCGGGAAGTTCGACGTGCTGGCTGATCCCCAAGCGGCGGCACTCGGCGACGACGGCGGGCATCTCGGGCCCATCGCCGACCAGCGTAAAGGTCGGCCGCAGCGACGGCGGCAGCGCCGCGTGGATGCGCGGTATCAGCGCGACAATCGCCAGCGGTCGCTTGCGGCGGGTAAAGCGCATGACCGTCGTGACGCGCGGTTGACTCGGCTCGCGGCGCTGGCCAGCCCAGGCCGACAGATCGATGCCGTTGTGCAACACAAAGACCTCGGACCGGCGCGTGGCGTAGGCGACGTCATCCGCGACGAAACCCGAGACCCCCGACAGCAGCGTCGGCCAGTGCCCCCAGTTGGCGACATAGCTGGCCTGGCGCAGAGCCCAGCCGACCCGACCGCGCAGCACCGAGCACTCGGTGAACAGGCTGGGAATGCCGAGCTTGCGCGACAGCCACGCCCCGACGTGGGCCAGCGGCGAGAACGCGTTGTGGGTGTGGATGACATCGGGCCGCAGCTCACGCAAGAGCGACTCCATGGCCGGCACTGCGCTGGGATCGCGGATGGTGTCGAGCCCAGGCAGCCGAGGTACCGACAAGCGGTGCACGGTGACGCCCGGCGAACTCCAGTCCCCCGGTCGGCTGCCGTCGTCGCGCGTCATGCACACGACATCGACGGGATGGCCATGCCGCGCCAGGTGACGCGACAGGTCGCGTAGGTGAAGCTCTAGCCCGCCGATGCGTGGCACATACCAGTCGGCCACGATGGCAATCCGCTTCTGCTGGGCGCTCTGTTCACTCACGCTTGCTCCCCCATCTGGGCTCGCTCTCCGTCGAGGGGAAAACCCT
>DAORCZ010000412.1:0-1651 GCA_035345735.1 Pseudomonadota bacterium
TAGTCGCGCTGCAGGGCGCGCAGAGCCAGGCGCAGCACCTCTTCCAAGGCGGGCGCCGCGGTTCCTTTTTCTGCCAGTTCGCGCGTCACTTTCTCGACGGCACGATCGGCGTCAGCCGGCTTGTAACCTAGGTTGCAGAGCGCGCTGCTGACATCGCCAAACACCGCGCCACCACCGCTTGCCGATGCACCCGCACGGCCATCGCTGCGTCCGCTGCTTGCCGATCCAGTGGGGCGGTGAAACTTGTCACGCAGCTCCATGACCAGGCGCTCAGCGGTCTTTTTGCCGATGCCGGGAATGCGCTGCAGACGCGCGACTTCGCCCCGCACGATGGCATCCGCCAGCTCTTGCGGCCCCAGCCCGGACAGCGCGGCGAGAGCCAGCTTCGGCCCGACACCCGACACCGACAGGCAGCGCTCAAACACCTGCCGCTCGTCGAGTGTCGCGAAGCCGTAGAGGTTTAGCGCGTCCTCGCGAACCAATAGATAGGTGTAGAGGCGGGCGGCTTGACCCACCGCCGGCAGAGCCTGCAGCGTCGTCAGCGACACCGCGACCAAAAAGCCGACACCCCCGACATCCACGACGACGGTATCCAGCCCCTTATCAACCAAGGCACCTTGCAGTTGTGCGATCACGCGGCGGTTATATCAGGGCCTCTTGCCACCACCAAAGAAAGCGCGCGACATCCATTTACCTAACGGCAGAGACTCGATATTTTCGACGACGCGCTGCAGCTTGCGGCGCCAGAAATGGGAAGGACACGTCATGAAGCTTGTGAAAGAGCACCGCATCAATGTTTCCGCCGCTCGCTACATCGAGCTTGCGTTCGATCACGCCTTCGACAAGCGCATCAACATCGAGGGCATGGGCAACCAGGCCTGCGAGCTATTGAACCGATCGGTCGATGGCCCCACCTGGACCATGCACAGTCGCATCACGCCGCCTGACAACATGCCCGGCTTCATCAAGAAGTTGGTCGGCGGTGGCTTTGCCATGGAAGACCGGCGTACGCATCAAAAGGGGGCGCTTGATGCCACCGGCGAGCTTCTGCCCAGCGCCCTGCGCGACAAGGTCAAGATGGGCTATAAGCTGCGCGTCGTTCCCGACGGGGACAGCGCCTGCAAGCGGATCATGGACTGGGAGATCGAAGTGAAGATCTTCGGCATCGGCGGTCAGGTCGAGAAGTTCATCGCCGGCGAGATTGAAAAAGGCCTCGACGCCTCGGCACGCTTCTTCAATCAGCATGCCGCGACGCACGGCAAGGCCAGCTAGTTAGGCTGTACGGGGGGGCGAGCGCCGGCTGGCGCTGCGGGGACTAGAAGTAAAGCGCTGCGCCGAGGCGGGCCTGCAGACCAAACGAGTCCTGCATCGGTGAGAACGGCTTGCCGTCGATGCTCAGCGTGTTCGCCGCGGCTTCTTCCGGGCGGGTCAGGCGGCGACGACCGTCTCCGCGCAGATCGGCGGTCAGCGCCAGGTGCTTGCCGATACGAACCTCTAGACCACCACCCAGCTGCCCATCGGCAAACCACGCCACGTCGGTGCTGCGCAAGAAGTCGAGGTTGCTGTAGGCCAAGCCAGCCGCCATGACGAAGTACGGCGAGACCACCCAGTCCGGCGCGCCGATGTGGATGCGCAGGCCGAAGGTGACGGG
>DAORCZ010000412.1:1751-7192 GCA_035345735.1 Pseudomonadota bacterium
GCGAGACCACCCAGTCCGGCGCGCCGATGTGGATGCGCAGGCCGAAGGTGACGGGCACGTCGTAGCGCGCAAAGCCGTTGTCCACCCGCTTTTGGTACTCACCGCCGAGCTCCAGCACAAGGCGACGGTGGGCACGATAGAGGAGCTCACCGCCGAAGCCCAGCTGGCTGAAGTCGGTCAGCTGATCGGTGTTGACGGTGGCCGCAAAGCGGAAGCCGACACCAAACTTCGCCTTCCACTGCGGCAGCACGACCGGAGCGGCCATAACCGGCGGCGGTGGCGGGGCCTGGAACACCGGCGGCGGCGGGGCCTGGAACACCGGTGGCGGCGCTTGCACCATCGGTGGGGGCGCCATCATCGGCGGGGGCGGCACCTGCTGCGGCTCGTACGGCGGGGGCGCTGGTTGCACGACGACCTGGGGCGGCTGCACGTACACCTGGGGAGGCTGCACGTAGACCGGAGGCGGCTGGACATACACCGGAGCGGGCTGGACATACACCGGCGCCGGGGGGGCAGGAGGCGCCGGCGGATAGTAGTACTGCGGAGGGTAGTAGGCCGGGGGCGGGGCCTGCACCACGACCGGCGGAGCCACGGAGACGGGGTGTACCCAGGGCCGCGGCACGATGACGACGCGGGGCCGTAGCCAGGGCCGCACGAACACCTGAGCGTCGGCGTTCTCAGTGGTTGCCAGGAGCAGCGAGGCGCAGGCAAACGCGGTCATCAACGTCGGGCGCATGGGTAATTCCTTTCGTAAATCTTCGGCTCGGAGGTACGCAGAATCTGACGGGCTGGATGGCCCTGCACGGCCAGAGGAAAAGCACCCCCTATGCCAAGATCCTTGCGGCGCGCCTAAGCAGGCCGCGCGTCGGTGGTCTGCGTTGGCTCGCTGGAAGTGTGAACGGGTGTTGATAGTGGGTGCGTGAACGGGCACGCCGCAGGCGACCAGTCGGAAGTGGGATGCAAGGCCTCTGTGAGACGGAGGAATGGAACTGCATCGCACGCTTGACAGTGCAACACTCGAATCCGTAGGATTTACCAAGTCGCGACGCAGTCGTAGCCGTTCTCGACGAGGTTGCTCAGAGAGCGATGAAAGCTGCGCAGAGTTGCCCAGGCTGTCCGAGGCAACGATCGCTCCCGCAGTTCACGTCACTTCAAGTAGAGGCCGGCACAACGGCACGTGGAGGAGGCCTTTGGCCGACAACGCTAAGCAGGGTCCTAACGTCTCTGACCTCAAAGCCCGCCTGGGTCTAAAGAAGCAAGGGGGTGGACCCGCTGCTCCTGGACCTGGACCGGCAGCCCCGTTTCCCGGAGGCCCTCCCGGAATGGCGGCCCCGAAGCCGGGTGGTCTGCCGGTTCCCGCTGCGATCGCGGGCCCGCCCTCCGCAGCCCCGGGGGGCCAGGTCGCAATCCCGCCGCCACCGGGCTTTACGCCTCCGCCAGAAGCCGCTGTGCCGGCGCCTGAGCCGCGCCGTGATCCCTACGCTGCGCAGCAGGCGGCCGTGGCTGCGAACCTCGCCGCGTTCTATGGCCGCGGTGAGCCTCTGCCGGGCGATGGCGATGCCATCAAGCAAGATGCTCCCAAGGCGAAGCCGTGGGCCATCGTCGCCGCGGCGCTCGGAGCTGGCCTCTTTATGGGCGCTGTCGGCTGGGCCATCGGCAATATCTCGGTGAGCCGCAACGACTACAACATCACGACCGATCACGCGGTCCGCATCCGCGACCAAGTGGAGAAGATCCACAAGCAGGTCGAGAAGGTCAAAGACGCGCTGAAGGAGATCAAGCCGACGCCCAACGATCGCGAGATGCCCAACTTCGCCGCGATCGAGAAGCTGTCGGACATCGACTTCAAGGAACCGGACATCACGCGTGACCTGTTCCACACGAACTACTTCTCGTTCGAGCCAACGAACGTGCAGCAGGTCTTCCAGTACTACAACGACACGACGCTTCTCTCGAAGCAGCTGGCCGAGCACGTCACGCGTACGCAGAAGGACAAAGACACGATCGAGAAGTTCGTGAAGGCCAACCAGGGCAAGCAAGAGAAGCCGCTGGGGGTCATCCTGGACTACAGCTCGAAGCTACCGCTGGCGCAGCTCGTCGAGATCATGAGCCCGCCGTCATGTCCGAAGCCGGATCAGACCGATTGCCCGGTGGAAGACATGAAGATGCGCTTCCGTACCTCGCTGGGTGGTGAAGGTCAGCTGCGTGCCGTCAAGGGCGCGCCCAAGGACGTCGTCTTCGCCATCAATCCGAGCGAGCTGCAGAAGCAGATGATGAACGGCGATCCGGGCATGTTTGCCTTCCGCGACTACCTGCGTCGCACCGGCGCCATCGTCGAGACCATGCGCCGGATCAGTGAGACTGAAAAAGTGCTCGTCGAAGGTCTCAAGAAGCGCGCCAACCAGCCCAAGCTGTTCGCCCTGTAGCCCGCTCTCGCCTCGCCTCCCATTCAGCGCCCTCGCGCTTTTCTGCCCCCCTAGACATCTCATCTCGCTCGTCCGCCCTCGCCGCAGCGTTCCTGTTTCTCTGCGGCAACAAGGCGTAGTCCGTGGCTGGTTGTGCAGCCGGCGGGCTGTCCGGCTGCCCTCTCGCTGTGGGCTGAAAACTCCGTCGCTGCGTCGCGGCAGCAGGTGATTGATCTCGCGCCGATCCTTCATGTATCCTCCCAGGGGAGGTCTCTCCTGAGCCAGGTCGAGCAATCAAGGGACGCCAAGGCTGGCATGGTCATCGGCGGCTACCGCCTGCAGCGTCTGCTGGGGGCGGGAGCCATGGGCCGGGTGTATCTGGCCGAGCATGAGCGCCTGGGTCGGCGGGCGGCCGTCAAGTTACTTGACGGCTGGGATCCCGAGCTCGTCTCGCGCCTGTTCTGCGAGGCCCGCGCGGTTGCGCAGATCGGTGACGAACACCTGGTGGATGTCTATGACTTCGTGGCCGATCCGCAGCGCGGCGTCGTGGCCTACGTCATGGAGTACCTAGCCGGCGAAGATCTGCGCAAGCTCTTGGGCCGCGAGAAAGTGCTTGCCCCCAGCCGCGTCGCGCGCATCGCCGCGCAGATCTGCGAAGGCTTGGCAGCCGCGCACAAGGTCGGCGTGGTGCATCGCGATCTCAAGCCCGACAACATCGTCTTGGTGCGACGCGGCGGCGATACCGACTTCGTCAAGCTGGTCGACTTCGGCATTGCCCAGTTTGCCGGGCCGGTGGCGCACCGTACGCGCGCTGGCATCGCGCTGGGCTCGGCCGCGTACATGGCACCTGAGCAGGCCGAGGGCAAGCGCGTCGATGGCCGCGCTGACCTCTACGCGGTCGGTGTCGTCATGCACGAGCTGCTCACGGGCGAGGTCCCGTTCCTGGGCAAGACCTCGCGCGAGACGCTGGAGATCATGCACAGCACCCGGGCGCCGTCTGCGGTTGGCGATCACGGTGCGGGTGCGGTGAGCGAACAGTTTGCGCGCCTGGTGCAGCGCTGCATGGCCAAGCGCCCTGAAGATCGTCCTGAGTCAGCCGATGAGCTGCGCAAAGCGCTGCTCGATGTGGCGAGCTTGGCTCCCGATCGCAGCGACAGCACGCAGGTCATGACCGCGACGCGCTTTGGCGTTCGTGGGGTAGCCAACCTGGGCCGCGCGGCCAAAGGCATGAGCACGACCGCGGTCTTGGGCATGGCCTTCGCCTTCGCGTTCGGCATCCTGATCGGCATTCTGATCCTGAGCTGGCGCTAGCCCAACGCAAGGGGCCAAAGCCGCGGATCGCTGCGCTTGTCTGCCTCTTGCATACTGGGCCCTACAAGCACGCTTTTCCGACGCAAATCGCTCAAAAAACAGGCCCTTGTTTGGTTTGACACCTGGCTATCCTGGCGTCGATACTAATGTCTTGAACTCCGACTTCCAGTCGAAGACGGGGAAGGCACACATGTCTTCTAG
The DNA here is from genome assembly GCA_035345735.1 of Pseudomonadota bacterium. Taxonomy (GTDB): domain Bacteria; phylum Myxococcota_A; class Polyangia; order Palsa-1104; family JAEUJZ01; genus JAEUJZ01. The sequence continues at coordinate 5,669 of DAORCZ010000412.1, forward strand.
CGATAGTCCTGCGGGGCTGCCCCAGCTGCGCGAAACGGATCGTCGGCCGGTAAGCGCGTCTCTTGATGCTCCAGAAGCGGTCATCGCCGCTCTGGATGAAGCCGAGGTCGCCTTCGATGCCGACTCGGATGCTGGCGGTCGTCTTGCTGATAGCAGCACGGATGCCATCGAGATCCTCGATGCCGAGCCGATCCTAACCGAGGACGAGCCGCTGGCCGGTGCGCCCGACCCAGTGGACCTCATCACGCGTCGTTCGAAGAACGAGACGGCCCGGGATCGCGTTGCGCTGTATCAGGCGGAGCTTGCGGCCGAGAGTCGACCGGCGATGCAGGCGGTCTTGCTGCACGAGATCGCAACCTACAAAGAAGGCCCGCTGCACGAAGACGGAGAAGAGGTTGCGCGCGCCTATGCCCAGGCTCAGGGAGTCGATGCCGGTCTGCGCTCGAACCTCTGGGCGCTGCGTCGCTTGGCGGTGCGTCGTCGCGATTGGCAGGAGCTGCTTGGCCTCATCGATGTGGAGATTCGTCACGCGACGACCCGTCGCGAGCGCGCCGAGCTGTGGACCGAAAAAGGGCACATCCTTGAGGATCTGCTCGCCGATGTCGAAGAAGCCATCATCTGCTATCGCACCGCGCACGAGATTGATGCGCAGTCGCTAGCTCCGCTCGCTGCGCTGGAAAAGTTGATGGTGCAGCGGGGCGGCGAGGCGGGGCGGCCGAGTGCCGAGCTGCTCTCGGTGTATCGCGGCCTGACGAACGCGACACGCGATCCCGGTCGCCGCGTGGCGCTGCTGATTGAGCTCGCACGTTACGAAGAGGACGTCCTTCACCTCGATCAGCCGGGGCATGCCGGCGACGTCGATCGCGTCTTGGCCTATCTCCACGATGCCTTTGATGTCGGCATCGATCAGCTGCGCGTTGTTGATGAGATCATTCGGCTCACCGCGAGCGCGGGCCGGATCCCGGACTGCCTGGCCGCTCTCGAAGTGAAGGCCGAGATCCTGGAAGGACAAGCGCAGCAGGCGTCTTCACAGCGCCAGGGGCTGCTGCTCGATCAAGTGGTGGCGATCCGGCGCTGGCAGATGGCCCTGGCGCGCGATCGCATGGGCAATGGCGAGCTGGCCTGGCAGTACCTCGAAAAAGCGCACCAGCGCTCGCCGGGGGATCCGCTGCTCCTGCCCGATCTGATCGCGCTGGCAGAAGCCCAGGGTCGATATGAGCAGCTCTCCGATCTGCTGGCGCAGATGGAAGAATCGCACCGCATCGCGCACGGCGAAGAGCCCCCGCCGCTTGGCCTGTGGCTGAAGCGCGCCGTGACGCTGCGCCTTTCGGGTCAGGATGATCTGGCGGATGAGCTGGAAGGCAGCATCGCCAAGTACACGCCGACGCATCTGCTGTTGCTCTTGGCGCGACAGCGACGGGCGATGCGGCTGCCTGACTTCCCAGCCCTGGTGAGCCTGTTCCGCGATGAAGCGCAGCTGGCGCAGAAAGGCTTGAGCGAGCGAAAGGATGCTCCCGCGAAGCC
>DAORCZ010000413.1:0-7180 GCA_035345735.1 Pseudomonadota bacterium
GCACGGGCTGGCCGCCCCGCGGCAGGGTCAGAAAGTCGAACCCGAACTTGCGGAAGCAGTTCTTCATCAACCAGTCGGTCAGACCGATCTCGTGACGCAGAAAGACGCTCGACCCCTCGGTGATGGCCTCGCCGACCACCACCTTCTGCTCCCGGCCCTCGGGCCGGCCCTCCAAGACCACCGTCTTGACCCCGCGACGGGCCAGCATGATCGCCGCCATCGATCCCAGGAGGTTGCCGCCAATCACCACCACGTCCGCTCTCTCCGTCGCCGGGACGCCATCCGAGCCAGGCTGTACGCTCATAGGCGCGCAACTTATCCCACCCCGATCACGCAACCAAGGGGGAATGCGGGTTAGTCATTGCAACCAGGGCGGACGCCCCCGACACTTCGCAGATAGCGTGCCGCCCCAACCGGTGGGCCCTCGCTCATCGCCGCGGGCAATCGTCCTATCCGTCGGTAGCCGGGCATGAGCCGGGCGACAGAAAGCCGGCAGCCGGGCGGCAGAAAGCCGGCTGTCCGGCGGCAGAAGGCCGGCAGTCCGGCGGCAGTCGGGCGGTGGGCGCCAGGGCGGCGCGAAACTGCAAAAACCGCTTCGAGGGCAGAGGCGGGTGGAATATTCTCTAAGGGGGGCGGGGGGTTTGCTCCGCGCGCCCGGGGATCGGGGCACAGTGAGATAGGCCATGGCCGAAGAGCAGGACGAGAGCGAGAAGCTTGTCGGTGCGGTGTTGGCGAACACCTACCGCATCGAAAAGATGATCAACGAAGGCGGCATGGGGGCCATCTATCGCGCCCGCCACATCCGCACCGGCGGCACCTGCGCCGTGAAGATTCTGCACTCGCGCTCGGCTCAGAACAGCGACCTCTACGAGCGTTTCCAGGACGAGGCGCGCATTATCTCGTCGCTGCATCACCCGAACATCGTGACGGTGATGGATCTGGACAAGGACCAGACGGGCTGCGCCTTCATCGTCATGGAGCTTCTCGAAGGCGAAGATCTGCAGGACCGCCTGGAGCGCCTGGGGAAGCTGCCGCTGGAAGACGCGCTGGAGATCTCAAAGCAGGTCGGCAGTGCGCTGCAGGCCGCGCATCAGCGGGGCGTCATCCACCGCGACCTCAAGCCGCGCAACATCTTCCTGTCGCAGCAGGAGGTCGGCGGCAAGATCGTCGAGATCGCCAAGGTCATCGACTTCGGCGTGTCGAAGATTCCGCGGCCCGCCGATCGCGCGACACGCGACCTTTTGGTGCTGGGCACGCCGCGCTACATGGCTCCCGAGGGAGCCATGGGACAGAACTCGCAGATTGATGGCCGATCCGATCAGTGGTCGGTGGCGGTCATCCTGTACCGCATGCTCTCGGGCAAGCTGCCATTCGATCAGGAGAGCGTCATCGACCTGTTCAAGCAGGTCATCAATGAAGACCCGGTGCCGCTCGAAACGCTGGTGCCGGATCTGCCGCCGAACGTCGGTCTGGCCATCAAACGCGCGCTGTCGAAGAAAAAAGAGGCGCGCTTCCCGACGATGGTCGAATTCCTGGCGGCCATCGAGCTACCGGAAGCGGAAAAGGCCAAGCTGCGGCGCAAGCGGGCAGCGGCAGCCAAGGCGGCGGCACAAGCCAGCCAGTCAGGCAACGCACCGGCCGTGGCGCAGCGCATCGCGCTTACCCGCATGCTGACGTTTGCCGGCATCGGCGCGCTGGTGATGGCGCTGATCATGATTCCGGTCGTGCGCAAGCTCAGCCGCCGTCCTAGCCAGGCCAGCGACCTGTTGCTCGCCGCGGATCAGGCGCTGATGGACGAACAGTGGAGCGAGGCCGAAAAGCTGGCCGAGCGGGTGCTGGCGACCAAGGGCCTGCCGGACAACGTGCGCGCCACGGCCGAGATCACCAGCAAGCGCGCGAAAAACGGCACGCAGTCGCAGGCCGCCTACAAACAGCTCGAAGCGGCGATGGCGAGCAAAGACTACGACGCTGCGCTGGCCATCACGCGTGAGCTGCCCCCGACGCTGCGCCTGCACATGACGGCGCAGCAGCAGTACGACATGCTGATGACGCTGGTGGTCGGCAGCCACATCCAAAAAGCCGAAGCCGCGCGCACTGCTGGCAACTGTGCCGAGGTGCAGACGCAGGTGGATCAGGTCCTCAAGGCGGCGCCCGACAACGAAGGCGCGCTGCAAGCCCGCTGGCGGCCTTGTGCCTCGTTCGCAGGCGTCACGCCGCCGGGCCCCAAGAAGCTCGCTGGCTATCCACCGGTGCGCGATCAGGTCGGCGGCAACCTGGAGCTGCCGGGAGATTTTCCTGGCGGGGAAACCAGCCTAGCCGACATCGATCGCTTCCTGCGCGAAGCGCAGATGGCGCACCAGCAAGGACAGCTCCGGCGAGCGGTGGCACTCGCCCATACGGCCGTCGGGACTGGACTGCGCGCCCCCACTGCCTGGCGCATCGTCGGCGCCGCCGCATGTGGGCTGAAGAACGCGACGCTCCTTGGCCTATCGCTGGAGCACCTCGACCCCGGCTCGCGCGAGGTTGTGCGCGCCGCCTGCGACAAGGTCGGCTTCCAGATCCGCTAGTCGCTACGGGCAGGGGAACAGGGCGTCGATCGCGGCCTGCGCACTGGCCACGTTGACCGCCGCGGCACTGCCGGCCGAGGTCTGCGCCTTGAGGACATCCGCCCGACTCACATCGATGGCCCGCGCCGCGCGATCGAGGAAGCCACCGAGCAGGTTGATGAAGGTCAGCGCCGCTTCCTGCGCTTCCCCCGACAGCCCGCCGAGCTTGCCCAGGCGTTCACGCAGGATCAGCGCCATGCCGCGCGTCAGCGGCTTATCGATCTGCGCCTGCGTTCGCTCGTAGAAGGTCTGGCAGACTGACGGCATCGCCGCGTCGAGCTCACGCCAGCAGTGAATCGCGAGCACGCCATCGAAGCCGCGGTCATAGGTCTCTTGATGCAGCGATGCGAAGTACGCCCCTAGACCAATCGGCTGCGCGCGCTCGCGGGCGCCGTTGTAGTAGCCCCAGGCGGCATCGCAGTCTTCGATGTCATCAAAGCTGCAGGTCCAGATCTCGGAGCTGACCGACAGATAGAAAAACCACAGCAGCGCCGCCTCGATACGCGCCGCTTGCACGAGCGGCTTGGTGCCTGCCTGCCCCATCGCAAACGCATCGTCCAGGATGGGCTTGAGCCGGGCCGGCGCGAAGCAGCGGTCAGGAAACATCGCCGCCGTGGCGGGCACGCTGCAGGCGAACTTGTCATCGCCGGGGAGCTCGGGATAGTGCACATCCTGCCGCCTGGCCACGCGCGAGCCGATGCCTTCCATGATCGAGTAGTCATCGCGGGCGCTCGTGAAGTCAGCCGCCGCCGGCGCACCGACGCGACGCCAGAGCTTGCCGGCGATTGAATCGAGGGCGACCGAACGACTGGCCGAAGCCGGCAGACTGGGTCCGATCAAGCGCACGTTGCCAGCGTCGGCAGCACAGGCAGGCCAGGTGTCATTTTTCGAGGCATTGAAGCGCGGTGCGTAGTCATCGTTCGAGCACCCGCAGCTGGCCGGGTTGCCGCTCTGCGGCTGACACTGCGGGGCCGCGTTGTCGGGCTTCACCGTGCACATCCCCGCCGTGCCCGGATCGGGACTGCTGCAGGCAGGCAGCCAGCCCACCGACAGCACGAACGAAGCAACGAGCAATCGCGAGAACGAACGAGGTTGAGGACTGGGCTGCATGGGAACTCCTTGCGTGCGTGAAGGTGGGCAAGACTTGGTCACAGGGTCGGTTGCAACGCCGCTAGCGCAGCACCCGGGCGGTGAAGATCACGCCGCGGCCGGGGCCGTTGATGCTGGAGCCGTGGTAGCGGTAGGGCGAGTCGAAGACGTTTTCTAACACCACGCTGACGCTGAGGTCGCGTTCGATGCGCGCGCTGGCCCGCAGGTCGAGGACCGCGAAACCCGGGGTGCCGTACTTGGGGATGCGGCCATCCGAGTAATCGGCGATGGCCAGCCGATCCTGCTCTGCTGCCCAGCGCAGCGCGGCGGACAGCTCACCGATCGTGTGCACGCGGACTAGCTCAACGGTGCCGTTGAGCGGAGGGATGCGACTGAGCGGCACGCGCTCGCCGAGCACCACGCCGTAGACCCCTTTGGCAAGGGTGCCGACCCGCGGCCCCTCCCCCCAGGTGTAGGCCAGCGTGCCGCGGAGCGAGATCTGAAACGGTAGACGCAGCCGCACCACGCTTTCGATCCCGCGCAGCTCGGAATTTTCGGGCGCATTCTGCAGCTGAAATCGCGTCCAAGACCCCTGACACTGCGGCGCCTCCGGCGGGCAGTCTTCGGGAAGCTTAGAGACCTTGAGCACAGCGTCGCTAAGCAGCGTCTGAAAAGCCCAGAGCTCGGCGCTGACAATTCGGTGCGCGAGCAGGATGCCCAGTTCGATCGTCGTCGCGCGCTCGGGTTGCAGCGCTGCGTTTTCGAACTGGAAGCCGGGCCCGGTCTGCTGACGAGCCGTCAGATCGTTGAGATTCGGCGCACGAAACGAGTGATCGACATTGGCCCTCAGCGAAAGCGCGGACAGCGGTCGCCACTCGACACCGGCTCGACCGACAACAGGTGCCCACTCCAGATCAAAGGCGCGAGTGCCCGATAGCGGATCGGCGGCGGCCTGCGCCCGGATGTACGAGACACGCCCGCCGGCGCGGACCAGGAATCGCCGCGGCAAGCGCAGCTCGCCGTCGACGTAGCTGCCACCGTACAGGTAGTAGGCGCCGTCGATGTACTGCCCGCGCGACAGCGGCTGGCTGGACTCGTTGTCGGTATACGTGCGGGTCGCGCTCGAACGCAGCCAGTCGAAGTACAGATCGCCGCCGTAGTGAAGCTGCAGTCCGACGCTGCGGCTCAGCGCGAAGGAACGACTGCGTGCCGCGGCGGTGAGCCCTATGGTGTGCACGTCATCAAAGCCCATCAGCCGAATCAGCACGCTGGGATCGTCGTAGCGGCGACGCTCGTGCTGCTGCTGATACGACAGCGTCAGTCGCAGGCGCTCGGTGGTGCCACCCAGCTGCGAATCCCAGGCGGCGTAGGTCAGGTGACGAAACTGCTGCTCGTAGGTCAAACAGACGCCCGGCGGTGCGGTCGGCGGAGCGCACTGATCGGTGCGCGGCGCATCGAACTGCAGGTAGTGATAGCTGGCCAGCGTCAGGCGGTGATGCCGTCCTAGACCGAGCACCAGCCGACCATCGGCGGTGAGCTCGGCAAAGCCGGTGCCGAGCTGCGTCCGGCCGTCCTCGGCATAGCGCGGGATCTGGGGATAGCGACCGATGGGCGTGCTGGGGTTGGGATTCTCGACGGGACCGCCGCTCTGCAGCAGGCCGACATGACGTCCGCCAACCCCACCGAAAAAGGAGATCGTGATGCCGCCGCGCGTGCGCAGCGCGGCATGTAGCTCAGCCCGCCCGCCGACCTCGCCATCGGCCGAGGCACCGCGGACGATGAACGAAGGACTTAGCCGACTCGCCTCGCCGGCCACTGGCAAGAGCGGCTCGATCGGCAGCGCCTGGATCATGCCGCCTAGGGCATCCGACCCAAAGCGCGTCGAGCTTCCGCCACGCACGATCTCGATGGCTTCGATGCTGCGGGAATCGACGGTGAAGAAGTACTGGTTCGGCCCCTGCCGAAACGTCGAGTTGTTCAGGCGGATGCCGTCGAACAGCAGCAGCGTCTGCTGGCCGGTCAGGCCACGAACAAATGCCGAGCCCTGACCGTGCGCCGTTTGCTGCACGAAGACGCCCGGCTCGTACCGCAGGGCATCGGGCGCGGAACGCGGCTGGCGACGCTCTAGCTCGGCGTGAGTGACCGTGCTGCCGGCGCTCTCGGTCGGTGGTAGGTCACTGCCCCCGGCGCGGACCACGGTCTCGAAGGTCTCGTCGGCGGCCTGGCTCGGGGCGGCAAACAAAAGCCCCAAGAGAGCAAAGCTGAGGTGGCACGCAGGGCTTGCAACGGCCCAACGCTGCCGTCGGTAACTGGAGGTGATGAGGAAGACGTTTGGGGATGCCTGGGCTGACAACGCAGCCGGCTATCCTAGAACACCTTCCACCACTTTTTCCCGCCGGAGTTTGCCGGGCCCGAGCCCGACCCATCCGCCGCCGGCTTGCCCGTGTTCTCGTCTGAAGTCGGCGACGGAACAGACGGCTCAGGGCTCTTGGACAGACCTTTTGCAGCGGCCGCGCGAGCCCCTCGCGGTTTGGCTGCAGCGGCAGGCGGGCGGCCCGTTCCCCCGCTGGCTGCGGGTGCGGATGGGGCTGCCCCAGATGGGCTCGGTTTGCCCCCGTGCTTGGCCAAGATCGCCGCGACGCGAGCAACCAGGGCATCCCCGCGCGCCGGGTCGACCATGCGCACGTAGCTGGCGAAGCCGCGAATGGCCGAAAGGACATTTTTTCCTGCGCCCCAGCGCTTCCCCGCTGGGCCGTCCTTTTCGATCTGAAACAGCGTCGCGCGGAAGCGATGCAGCACGTCACGCGGCACGCCCGGCTTGTGGTTTACGACCACGCCCGTGACCTCTTGCCGCCGACCGCGCCGCAGCACGCGCGTCTTGTCGGGATGGACGACAAAGCCCTCGTGCCCGACGATGCGATGCAAGCGCCGGAGCACCTCGGCCGCCTGCCCAACGTCCTCGCTCGCGGCCGAAAACGTCAGGTCATCGGCATAGCGGGTGTAGATGAAGCCCAGCTCTGCCGCCATCGCCTGCAAGCGCCGGTCAAGACGTCGGCACAGGAGGTTGGTGATGGCGGGACTCGTCGGCGCGCCCTGCGGCAAGTGTCGCGGACCGGTCGCAACGTAGTAGGTGCGGCCATCGAGCACCAGCTCTTGCACATCGGGCTCAGTGCACAGCAGACCGAGCAGCGTCGCAACCTCTTCGCTGTAGCCCAGCGACTGGAACAGGCCCTTCACCCGCGGATAGCCCACCGTCGGAAAAAAGTCTTTCAGATCGACGTTGATGAGCAGGGCATGGCCGACATGCGGTCGCGCGTTGCTGACAATCGATCGCCCCCGCGCAAAGCCATGCGCCGCCTCGTGCAGCGTCAGCTTTTCCAGGATCTCGTGCAGCACCCAGCCCTGCGCCTTTTTCAAGCGCGGCATCGGTGCCGAGATCAAGCGCTCGCCGCCCGTCTTTTTGGGAATGCGAAAGCGAACGTAGT
>DAORCZ010000414.1:0-7159 GCA_035345735.1 Pseudomonadota bacterium
CGCGATGTCATCGTCCTCGACGGTGGACTGGTCGCGCTCCCCGATCCGCGGCTGCGCTTTGGGTTGGGCAACCTGCAGGGGCTGCCGACGGGAACACAGCTCGCCTGCCTGAGCGAGACGATCCTCCTTTCGCTGGCCGGTCAGCAAGCCGATGTCGGGGTCGGCGATGAGATTCCGCTTTCCGATGCCGAGCACGTCGCAGCCCTGGCGTCGGCGCACGGCTTTACCCTGGCCGAGCCTCCCTCCGTCGAGCCAGCCGGCGAGATCCGCTACGACGAGCAAGCGGCATGAGGGAAGACAATCAAGCCGCAGCCAGCCCGCTACAGCGAGCGGCGCAGACGCTGGTGGCGCGCTATCACGGCCAGCCCAAGCTGGTTTCTGATCAGGCCGGCTGGAGTCGGATCATCGCGCTGCTCGCAGACGATACCAGCGACGGAGTGCGCCTAGAGATCACGAGCGGCCAGGTCGTGTCGATCGACCCGCCGGATCGACCCGCGACGCCCCCCGTGGTGGACCTCATCGTCCGCGGGGCACAGGCCACGCTGCAGCGCATCCTGCAGCTGCAGCAGCTTCCCAACGAGCCCTACCTCTTCGGCGAGCTCACCGTCGAGGGACCGGAGGCAGACTTCCTGCGCCTCGACTACATCCTGACCTCTCTCCACTTCGCAATGCCCAGCGAGGAGCGGCGATGAGTCCCCAGCTTGCCCCGCGGCTTGCCGCCGGAGCCGCCGCAGTACCGTCAGTCGGACCTGCTGCCCCGAAACAACAGCGGACCACCGACGTCGGGGTGCTGCTGGCTTCGGGCTGCGGAACCGCCGTCGCTGCGGTCTGTGCCGCTGGCATCGTCAGTATCACCGGCAGTACGCCCGGCCTGTGGGCGCTCTTGGCCGTGCTGACCGCAGGTGGCCTGGCCTGGCTCCTCGCTGGCTGCTTCGCCCGGCTGGCCCAGGCCGTCCCCAGCCGCGCTGGTCTGCTCGCCTATCTTGGTCGCGGCCTCGGTCGTCACGCCGCGCTGCTCTTGACCCTGCCCTACCTCTTGGCCAGCCTATTTCTCGTCGGAGCAGAGGCCAGCGTAGTCGGTCAGCTGCTCGCGCGGACGCTGGGCGGTCCGGTCCCCGCCTATGCCGTGGGCTTCTTGTTTTTCACCTGGCTGCTGTGCCGACAAGGCGTGCGCCTCAGCCTGCGGCTGCAGGCCCTGTGCACCTGGCTGCTGCTCTTCGCACTGTCGGGGGTCGCACTCTATGTCGTGGCCGATGCCGCTCAGCGCGGACTGATCGTCGCCCGCCTTGCACGCCCGGCTCCGTCGCTGGTCGCCTTTATTACGGCCGTCGTGCAGGCGCTCTTTCTGTTCATGGGCTTCGAGCTCATCACCAGCCAAGGCGAGCCGGTGTCTGCCCCGACCCTGCGTACCGCGCTGCGCGGCAGCGTGCTCCTGCTGACGCTGTTCTATGGCCTGCTCTCGGTGGCCCTGGTGGCGAGCGGACTGCCTGCTCCACACGGGGCGACGGGCCCGACCCTCTCGACGGCTGCCGTGCCCCAGCTTGTCCTGGCCGAGCAGGCCGCCGGTCGCGCCGCCGTCTGGACGATCGCCGGCCTATCGCTCTTGGCTTCGTACACCTCGTTCAACGGTGCGCTGCTGGCCTTTTCGCGCTTGGCCGCGGCCCTGGCCGCGCTGGGTTATCTGCCACGCCGCGTCGCGCAGCTTGATTCGCACAGCCTGCTGCCGCGACAAGCCCTGACCGCCCTCTTGCTGGTCGGGCTGCTGTCGACTGCGCTTGTCCTGCGCTTCGATCTGCTGCTGCCGACCATCCTGGCCACGGCGCCGCTGGCCGCGCTGGTCTACGCCGGCATCGCCTGGGCACAGCAAGCCCCGGCCTTCGCTGCCCTGTCCCATCCACGCGGTCGCCGCGCTCTCGGTCGCACCCTGGCCATCCTGCTCGCAACGATCGCGCTGCTCTCTATCAGCGCACTCCCGACGCAGCCGCGACTCGCACACAAGGTCCTGGGCCTGATCGCGACGGCGTATGCCGCGTCGCTCTTCGCCTTGGCAGCCCCCACCCTGCGCCGCATTCGAGGTTCCCGATGATCCCCGCGACTCCTGACTACTCGATCGCGCACTGGTGGCGCCGCGTGCCCACGCAGCAGTGGAGCCAGCAAGCCGCCAAGCTGGCGCAGATCGATGCGACCCTATCGCCGCTGTTCCAGCAATCGCGTCCGCTAGCCGAGGTCCACCGCCTAGACCTGTCGCTGTTCGTGCTGTTCGAAGAAGTCGCGCTGCGCGTCTCAGGAGCCCTGGTGCGACGCGCCCCAACGCAGGATGCGCTGAGCTTTGCAGCGCAACAGACGCTCGATGAAGCGCATCACTACGAGTCGTTTTTGGCCCGCAGCGATCAGGCTCGCATCCTCGCTGGTCTGTCCCCCGGACGCGTCGATGACGCCATCCTCACGCCGCCGCTGCGTCGCTTCCTCGATCACTGCTACGAGGTTGCAGACCGCGGCGACTTCCTGCATGGGCTGACGCTGACCAACCTGCTCCTTGAAGGCATGGCCTATCCGCTCTACGCCTACGAAGAGCGCTACTGGCAGCCCATCGATCCCTACCTGGCGCGACTCGTACGTGCCGCCTTTGTCGACGAGACGCGCCACGTTCACTTCGGAGCCGCGCTGCTGCAGACCCTGCTGCAGCAAGATCCCGGGCAGCGCTCGCGCATCGCTGCGCAGTGTCGGCAAGCGCGCACCGCTCTGCGCGAGGTCTTTGACTACTACGTGCGCGTCTTTGTCGGCCTGTTCGACGCCGTCGCGCGCCGTCACTGCGATCTGTTCGCCGATGCCGAGCTAAGCCCCGGTCGCCGCATCGCCGACACGCCCTATGCCGATCAGGTCGCGCACATCCTGCACTGCATCGACACCGAGCACAGCCAGCTTCTAGCCCAGGCCGGGCTCGACGCCTAACCCGTCACCCCATTGCCCCCGTCGAGGACTGCCCATGGACATCCACCATCGCTTCCACACCGATCAGAGCTTCCGCTGGGTCCGCGCCGAGGCCGCCCTCGGGCTCGCTGGCTTGGTCTACCTGCTCGTCGCCTTCTTCGACTTCGTTCACTGGAGCCGCTTCCTCTTCGCCTTTGTCGCCATCGACCTTGTCGGCTATCTGCCTGGCGCCATCGCCTACCGCATGGCCCGCGGCCGACTGTCACCAACCGAGCGAGTCGCCCCGGCCATCCGCATCGCGCCGATCTATCACCACCTGTACAACCTCACCCACAGCTTCATCACCGTCGCGATCGTGCTGGGCCTGTGGTGGGCCGCGCTCGGCGAGGTCGAGTGGGCGATGCTGGCGCTGCCGCTGCACCTTCTGGGCGATCGCAGCCTGTTTGGCAACACCTACAAGCCCACCTCGCTGGCCTTCGAGCCCGAGCCGCCGAGCGCCCCCCGGGTCAGCCCGCCTGCTGCCCTGCGACCGTCGCTGGCCCCAGGTCGATAGCGAGATCGCGCCATGCCGACGACAGCCCTCGCCTCCCCCCCGATCGCGCCGCCCGCCGCGCCCTTGGCGTTGCCGACTGCCGAGACGATGCCGCTGATCCAACGCCCGCCACGCGGGGTGCAAGATCTCGCGCAGCAGCTCGATCATCCTTCCGGCTACTTGGCGCTCTCGTCGGGAAACCAGCACTTCGTCCTGCCTGCGGTGCCCGGCTTCATCGCCTACCGCAAGCAGGGGCGCCACCTCTTCCTGTTTGGCGGCGTGCACGGCGGGCCCGCGACGTGGCAACCGCTGCTCGATGCCTTCTTGGCCTACGCCGCAGGGCAGCGACGGGCTGTCGTCGCGGTACAGCTACGGGCGCCGCAGATTGCCCTCTTCGCCGAGCGCGGCTTCACCGTAAACCCGCTGGGCAGCAGCTTCGGTCTGCACCTGCCAGACTTCCGCTTGGCCGGCACGCGCCGCATGAAGTTGCGCAACAAGATCGTGCGCGCCCGCCGCCTGGGCCTGCAGGTCCGCGAGGTCGGCCCCGAGATCCCCCGCAGCCCCGCGACCTGGGCCGCGCTCTCCGCCATCAGCGATTCCTGGCTGCGCCGCAAAGGTAAAAAGGAACTCGACTTCATGATCGGCGAGCTCGGCGCTCCCGACGATGCGCAGCGCCGCGTCTTTGTCGTCGAATACACCGACTCAGAGGCTGGGAATGAATATCCACACAGCGGCCGGATTAAACTGGGCCATAACTGGGTCGGCTTTATCACCTACGTCCCGGTCTATGGCCAGCACCCCGGCTACCTGCACGATCTGACGCGCCGCCTGCCTACCGCGCCGCCCGGTGCGATGGAGCTATGCAATGCCGAAGCGATGACGCGCCTGCAAGCCGAAGGCGTGCGCTATCTGCACTTCGGTTTTACGCCCTTTATCACTGGCGAAACGCTGGGCGAAGGGGACACTGGTATCCCTGATCTTCCGGCGGGAATTAGCAGTCGTTGGCTCGACCGGGCGATCCGCCTGCTGCATCGCTATGGTCGCGCCATCTATCCCGCGCAGAGCCAAGCCGACTACAAGCGCAAGTGGGGCCCCGATCTGATCGAGCCCGAGTATGTCGCGGCGCGACCGCTGTCCCTGCGTGCCATCTGGGACCTATTGCGCCTGACCCGGTCGCTGTAAAGGGGAGACCCCGATATGTCATCTTATATCAACACGGACTGCCGCATAAATATCATCATAAATCCCAGTGCTCGCTCGGGCCGTGGGCAGGCCAGGCTGCGGGCGCAGCTTGCCGCTCACCGCCAGCTGTCCGCCCTGCCCTGCGTCGAGAGCCGAGACCCCGAGCACTTCCGCGATCTGGTGCAAGCAGCGCAAGCGCGGGCGGCGGGGCTCGACGCCTTGGCCATCGCGGGCGGAGACGGCACGGTGACGATGGCGCTGGATGCCCTCTCGCAGCCCGGGGTGTCGCAGCGTGTGCCGCTGTGCCTGCTGCCCACCGGATCGGGCAATGACTTCGTGAACGATCTGCAGGGCAGTCGCGAGCTATCCCGCGCACTGCGCATCCTTGCCGCAGGACCTTCGGCGTGGCAGGTGCGCTGGGTCGATGTCGGTCAGGCCCAGCCGGCGCAAGGTCCACCGCAGTCTTTCTGTTGCGTCGCCTCGGTCGGGCTCGACGAGCTAGCGCTGCGCCGCATCCACGGCTCGCGCTTCCAACGCAGCCAGGCGCTGAACCTGGCGGCGGCGCTTTCGGGGCTGTGGCAGTACCGCCCGCGGCGCGTCGCCATCACCTGGCAGGGCGGCAGCTTCGACGGCGAGATCATGTTCGCGGCGGTCACCAACACCCGCAGCTACGGCGGCGGCTTTCGCGTCAGCCCGGAGGCGCGCCTCGACGATGGCCAGCTGGATCTGTGCATCGTGCCGGCGATGGCCAAGGCCCGGCTGCTCTGGCACTTCCCACGCATCCTGCGCGGCACGCACGGCGCGCTCCCCGGCGTGATCCTGGCGCAGAGCCCCTGGGTCACCCTGCGCAGCGCGGATCACGACGGTGCTGAGCTTCCGCTGTGCATCGATGGCGAGCTTCCCCAGCACAGCACGCCGGTCCGCCTGCTGTGTCAGCCGCGCCGACTGCTCGTGCTGGAGCCGTCCTCCGCCGCCATCGCGCCGGCCACGCCCACCCCTCGCAAGGAGGCCGCCTAGTGAGCCCACCCATTTCCCAGAGCCCCGAGTTCGACGTCCTTGACGTCCTTATCGTTGGGGCTGGCGTCGGGGGCGCCGCCCTGGCCCTGGCCCTGGTGTCGCGCTACGACCTGCGCGTCGCTGTCATCGATCGCCGCGGCGGCCCCGGCAACATCAACCGCGGCGATAGCCTGCTGCCGGCAGTGACCGCTGCGCTGCGCGACTTTGGGGCGCTGCCGGCGCTGCTCGCCGCTGGAGCCCGACCGCTGCAGAAGATGCAGGTGTTTCATCCCCAGCATGGGCGCCTGCTTGAAGCTCCGCTGGGCAGCGGCGCGATCGCTGCGGACGGCACAGCAGCCCCGTATCTGGTGCTGGCGCATCCTGAGATCGAGCGCGCCCTGCTCCACACCGCTGAGGGCGGTCGCGGAAACCGCGGCCAGGCCGTGGTGCACTATCGCTGCCGCCTGCGGGGCCTGCTGCGGAAGGGCGATCGGGAACGCAGCCGCGTCATCGGCGCCGTGGTCCAAACCACAGAGGGTGAGCAACGCCTGCGGGCGCGCCTGGTGGTCGGTGCGGATGGTGCCGCCTCGACGGTGCGCAGCCTGCTGCAGCTGTCCCTGCCGACGCTGCCCTACGACCACGGCTACTACATCATCGAATGCCAGCGCCCCGCCGAGTACGACGACGCGATGCGCATCGAGCTGCATCCTGCCGGCGGCATCCTGGTGGTGCCGCAGGGCAGCGAGCGCCTGGGCCTGGGTGTGCTGGTGCGCGCCGCCGAGCACGACCTGTTTCGCGCCGGACCGCTGCCGCGCAAGCTCGCCGCGATCGCTGCGCGCTCACCGCTGCTGCGATCCTTGGGACAGCCCGGCGGGCTTGCTGCCTTTGACGCCGGCGCGCACCTCTACTCGCTGCATCGCGGTCATGCGCGGCGCTATCACCGCGACGGAGCGGTGCTGATCGGCGACGCGCTGCACGTCACGAACCCAACCGCCGGTCAGGGCATGACGATGGCCATCGAAGACGCGGCGGCACTGGCCCGGCACATCGGCCCGGCGCTGAGCAACGCGCGTCAGGCAGACGCAGCCAGACGCCACGACGATGCATCCCTGGCGCTCGACCGCGCGCTCTGCGACTACGAGCGCGAGCGCTGGCCCAAGAACGATGCCCAGATCCGTTGGTCGCACTGGCTAAGCCGCCTGTACGCACTCGAAGGCCGCTTTGCCGACCGCCTGCTGACGACGGCGTTTCGCTTCGGCGACTCCGCGTTGGGCCGCGCCATCCAGGGACGCATCTGGTCGCGCTTGGCGACGCGCCCCGCCCCAACCGGTAGCGCCATCGCGCACGCCTCGGGGAGTCCGGCATGAGCCGCTCGCCTTGGCTGATCTCGGCGCGCCAAGACCTGCTGTGGCTGCACGGATCGGTCGTGCCGGCCCTCGCGCTGCTGCTGCTGTTTAAGGCGCTGCCGGTGCTGACCGATGCCCGCTACACCGTCGAGCATCCCGCGCTGTGGCTGCT
>DAORCZ010000415.1:0-1712 GCA_035345735.1 Pseudomonadota bacterium
GCGCCAGCACGCTCTTGCCGGTGCCCGTCTCGCCGAGGATGAGCAGCGGCGCGGCGGTGCTCGCCACGTGCTCGACCTGGGACAGAATGGCGCGCATCGCGGGATTCTGACTCTCGAAGCGGATGTGGGTGCGCCGCCCCGCCATGCGCCGAGACTCGGCGAGCTCACTTAGCATCTGCGTGCTGGCCAGAGCCTTTTCCACAGCGTGCCGCACCTGCGAGGGCGACACCGGCTTGATCAGGTAATCGACGGCACCGGCTTGCATGGCGGCGACGGCGTTTTCGACCGAGGCATGGCCGGTCATGACGATGATCGGCGTGCTCGGGACTTCTTGCGTCAGAGCCCGCGTCACGGCCAGGCCATCGATGCCGCCGAGCTGCACATCGGTGATCACCAGGCCCGGGGGACTGCGTCGCGCCAGCTCGACCCCGGCTTCGCCATCGGAGGCTACGGCCACCTCGTACCCTGCGCTCTGCAGCACCAGGGTCAGCGTCTTTCGAACCGCTGGCTCGTCGTCAATGATGAGCACGCGAGGCTTTGCTTCCATGGGCCAGTATCCATGGTAGCAGAGGTACCCCTAGGCGCGGACATTGGCATAGGGGCAAAACTCAGCAGCGATGCTTAATGGCTCAACGGCAGGTAAGAAGGTCGCGCACATGGCGCAGGAGATCGGACTTGGAGAACGGCTTCTCCAACAGGGTCACTCCGGGCTCGAGGGCCCCGCGATGCACCATCCCGTCATGCGCATAGCCCGAGATGTACAGCACTTTCAGCAGCGGTCGCTTGCTGTGCAGCGCCGCGGCGAGCTCGCGCCCGCCCATCTTGGGCATGATGACGTCGGTGATGAGCAGCTGGAACTCGCGCGAATCGTCCTCGCACAGCTGGATTGCCTCGACCCCATCGCGGGCGGCGACCACGCGATAGCCGCTCTCGGACAACATGCGGACCACCATGTTGCGGACGCTGTCGTCGTCTTCGACTAGCAGGATCGACTCGTGACCACCTGCCACCTGACTTTCGGGCGGCGGGGGCTCCGTCAGCGGGGCGGCGCCAGAGATGATCGGCAAGTAGATCTTGAAGGTCGAGCCGACGCCCTCCTCGCTGTACACCCAAATATGCCCGTCGCTCTGCTTGACGATGCCGTAGACGGTGGGCAGTCCCAGCCCGGTCCCCATGCCGGGTTCTTTGGTGGTGAAGAAGGGTTCGAAGATCCGCTGCTGCACCGCTCGCGACATGCCGATGCCGGTGTCGCTAACCGCCAACATGACGTAGCGACCTGGCGTCACCTCGGGATGGCTGCGCGCGTACTCTTCGTCGAGCTGCGAGTTGCCGAGCTCAATGGTCAAGCGCCCGCCGCGTGGCATCGCGTCGCGCGCGTTCACCACCAAGTTGACGATGACCTGCTCGATCTGGCTGGGGTCAGCGTGCACGGTCCCTAGCCGGGACTCGATCGATGTCGTCAGCTTGATGTTTTCGCCGATCAGCCGACGCAGCATGCGCTGCATGTCATCGACGGTCGAGCTGAGATCAATGAGCTTGGGCCGCCTTACCTGCTTGCGACCAAAGGCCAAGAGCTGCCGGGTCAGCGTCGAGGCCCGATCCGCTGCTTGCAGGACTTCGGCCAGGTTGCCGCGCAGCCAGTGATCGGCGGCAAGCTGCTCCATCGATAGCTCGCAGTAGCCTTTGATGGCGGTCAGCAGGTTGTTGAAGTC
>DAORCZ010000415.1:1812-7144 GCA_035345735.1 Pseudomonadota bacterium
GGTGTAGCCGAGGAACTGACACAGCGCGCGGTTGACCTTGCGCAGGCGGAAGTCGGAATCGACGTAGGCCAGGCCGATCGAGGCCTCTTCGAAGATGGTGCGGAAGTTCCGCTCGCTCTCGCGCAGGGCTTCTTCGACCTGCTTGCGGGCGGTGATGTCGACCATGATCCCGCGCAGCTTGGAAGGCCGACCGTCTTCGATGACCACGGTCACCACATCGTGCAGCCAGACGATCCGCCCGTCGCGCGCCAGTATGCGGTACTGAAACTCGTGATCACGCATCTCGGCCGTCGTCTGGATGCAGAAATCCATGACCCAGTGCCGATCTTCGGGATGCAGGTGGTTGGCCCAGAAGTCGCGATCTTCCAGCCAGGCCATCGCCGGGTAACCCAGGATGCGCTCGGCCTGCGGACTGACATAGGTGAAGCGGAAGGTGGGGACGTCCAGCTCCCAGACGATGCCGTCGATGGTGTGGACCAGGCTCTCGTACATGCGGTGCGAGGCGCGGCTGGCTGCCTCGACACGCTTGCGCTCTGTGATGTCGGCCACCGTGCCAATCAAACGCAGTGGCGCGCCGCTGTCGTCGCGGATGACCTTGCCGTGACACTCGACCCAGCGCAGGGTGCCGTCGGGACGGATGATGCGGTGCTCGGCGCGGTAGGTCGCGGCCCGGCCGGCGATGCAGTCACTTACGGCCTGCGACAGCGCCGGATAATCATCGGGATGGACCAGCCGCCACGGGCGCTCGCCCGGGCCCAGACGAAGGTTGCCGCTTTGGCCCAGGATCTCTTGCGCCTGCTTCGACCAGGTCAGCTGATCGGTCACAAAGTTCCAGTCCCAGATGCCGACGGCAGCCGCCTCCATCGCCAGCTGCAGACGAAGCTCGCCCTCGGCTAGTACGCGGTGAGCGCGGTTGCGATAAAGCGCGTTGGCGAAGACCTGCGCCAACAGCGCAATCCGTCGCTGGGTCTCGGCATCCCAGATCGGGCTATCGGAAAAGCGCGAGACGCAGAGCCCGCCCAGCAAGGTCCCGTTTTCCTGATACGGAATCGACAGATGGGCGCGCAGTCCATGCTGGCGGCAGTACTCGCGCTCGGCCGTGGCTTCGTCGGGCAGGCTATCGGGCAGGCCGGACAGCAGCACCTTTTCGCCGCGCAAGAGCTTTTGGCAGTACCAGGGCAGCCGCGCCAGATCCGGTGGTGACATCGCTGCGGCCTGGTAGCCGGCTCGCGGCACGGCATAAGGGATCTCAATCAGGCCGGTGTCGACATTGAGCTCGAAGAAGCTTGCACGATCGACGTCCAGCGTCTCGACAATCCGCTCTAGCCAGCGCATGGGCTGGGCTTGCAGATCGGCAATGCTGGCTGTGACCTGCGCAGTGGACAGGTCGGCAAGCAGGGTCTCAAACCGCAGGCGTTCGTCTAGCTGGTCGTCCACCATGGAGGGCTCCGCCGGTGAGTCGCAGATCTCCATACTGTACGGTCTAACGCGGCAGCCACGGCGAAGAATGCGCAGGGCGAACGGGCTTGCCAAGCCGTGGCGGGATGCCGGTCGCGACCGTTAGTTTCGGCCGGTCACTTCGCCCCAGAGCTCGATCAGGGCCTGCGCCGTCCTGCCGCGGCTGCGCGGCGCTTCGCGCAGTACCGGCTGCACGATGACGCCGTAGCGGCGCAGCGATAGGAAGCGGTTGCTCTCGGATTCGTAGCTGCGCAGCGAGACCTCGGTACCCACCGGACGAAAGCCGGCGTCGATGGCGGCCTCCTGCATCGGCTTGCTGAGCAGGAAACGCAGCCAGCGCTCGGCCGCAGATCGCAGGTCAGCGCTGCCCCGAAATACGACGGCCGGGTGACGCGCCACCAGCGTCGGCTCGGGATAAAGCAGGACCAAGCGCCCCAGGGCCGCCGCGTGGGCATCGACGCGGTCGAGGTAGGGCAGCGCTAGGTGCTCATAGGTGATGACCCCGTCGTAGAGCGAGGGTCCCACATTGAATAGACTGGCGGTCAGCTGACGGGCCGAGCGTGGCGGCAGATCGAGCCCGCCCTCACAGCGACGCAGCCAACGGCGCAGCGCGATGCGCTGGGCATCGAAGGCCGACTCGAACTCCGCGGCACCTCCAGCCGGCCCGGCGGGAACTACCGCAGAGGCTCCCCCGTCCGGCGGGGGGCTGGCCGGCGGCGATGCTGCAGCCAGTGCCTGCGGTGGCTGCAGGTAGTCGTAGGCCAAGAGGTACAAGGCCGCCAGGCCGGCCGAGTCGCGCGTCGGACTGGTGTGACCGATCTTGACGCGCCCCCACTGTTCTACCTCCGACAGCGACGGTAGTGGCTCGTCCCCCACCGGCCGAATTGGAGCAGTCGCGCGGGCCTGCCGGCCAGCCTTGCCACGCGGCGGCTTGGGCACGCTCAGAAGCGACTCGGAGAAGTCCGCCCAGCGGCCGGGCAGCAGGCTCTCCTGCGGCAGCCCCGCTAGCTCGGCCTCGCGGGGGATGCCGGCACACAGCGAGCGCGTCCAGCGCCCCTCGGCACTCGACTGGTTGCGCAACACAGCGCTGAGCAGGCGCAGCCGGTCCTGCCACATCAGCAGCACCAGCGGCGAGTGAACAAGCTCCTGCTGTTCGGCGCGCACGAAGGGCAGTGCATCGCCGCGCTGGCTCCAGCGGTCTTCGAGATAGCGCAGCGATAGATCGTCGGTAGCCGCCCAGATCGTCGGCTGCACCTTGCCCGCCAAGATGGCGTCGGCGGCTTCGATGTCGGGCAGCGCGGTGAGCCGCACCTGAATGTTGGGACAGAGGCGAGCGAAGCGGTCAGCCGCCGGCTCGATCCAGCGCCGCAGATCTTCGCTGTAGACCATCTCGATGGGCAGCGGTCGCGCACCCAGGCTGACCGTGCCGCACAGTGCGGCCCCTTGATTGCCTCCCAGGTGGGTATCGGCCAGCGTTGCAGCCGGTGGCTCGGTTCGGATGAAGTTCCCCCCCTGGCCGAAGAAATGCGCCAAGACCAGCAGGCCACCTAGCAGCAAGCCAAGCTTGGCAACCTCGCGCAGCAGGACCGTAGCAGGCAGGGGCGGCGGCGAGTTTTCACGGAAGGGCCACACGGCGGCATCGTGCCAGGAAGCGCCGAGCGATGGCAAGCGAGTCTCCCCTTGTCGCAGCGAGAGCGCCGAATCAGTCGGCCTCCTCACTTGTCAGCGACAGACGCAGAGTAAGCCCCGCACACCGGGGCGGCCTGCCCCCCGTCTCGACCGCGATGCCTCACCTGCGCGCTTTCCCCGCACGATGGCTCGGCCAGCACCTGCCTTGTCCTCACACGGGGAGCGACGGATTCCAGCGCCGCGGCTCGCGCGCTATCCTTGGCCTTGGCGAGTGCGCGCGGACGCCGCCTCGCACGTCATCGGTGCTTTCGTCTTTCATCCGAGGACCGCCGTGGCTACCAAAGCAGCACAGTCGCCATCTACGCCAGCCCCCCGCGCACCGTTGGCAGCTCTGCCGAGTGCTCCGCCCCCGGCCGGGGGACACCAGGATGCCGGACGACCAGATACCCGGGAGCCCTGGTCCCCTGCGCCGACCGGGCTGGCGATGGCCACGACGGCGCAGCCGCCCAACGCTGCCGATCTCGCGCTGCACAGTCGGATCCTCACGAACCTGGGGGAAGGGGTGCAGCTCACTCGGGCCAGCGATCAACGCATCCTGTTTGCCAACCCGGCCTTCGAGCGAATGTTCGGCTACGGGCCGGGCGAGCTCGTTGGCCAGCCGGTCGAGGTCCTCAACTCCGCCGAGGTGAGCGATCCATCGGAGACCGCGCAGCAGATCATCGCTGCGCTCAAGCAGTCCGGATGCTGGAGCGGCGAGATCGTGAACCGTCGCAAGGATGGCTCCAACTTCGTTTGCCATGCGACCGTCACCGAGAGCCACCACCCGCAGCACGGCATCGTTTGGATCTCGATCCACCACGACATCAGCCAGCGCGTCCAGATCGAGCGCGAGCGCGCGGCCCTGCAGCGCAAGCTGATGGAAGCCCAGCGATTGGAGAGCCTGGGCCTGCTCGCTGGAGGAATCGCTCATGACATCAACAACGATCTCCTGCTGATTCTGGGCAGCGCCAGCCTGTTGCGGAGCGACGCTCACGACGATCCCGGCCAAGCCGAAGCCCTGCGCCAGATCCAGATCGGGGCTTACCACATTCGCGATCTGGTGCAGCAGGTGCTCGCCTTTGCCGGCAAGGGACGGTTCGTCAGCCAGCCGATCGTCATGGGCGAGCTGATCCGAGACCTCGAGCCGCTCCTGCAAGCCAGCATCGGCATGGGGGTCCGGCTGGTCTGCGACTTGGGGCCAGGACTGCCGGCCATCGATGGCGATCCCGGCCAGCTCCGGCAGCTGCTCTTGAACCTCGTCATCAACTCCTCCGAGGCGCTAGAGGGTGCGCCGGGCGTGATCCGCATCTCGGTGGGCCCTTATCAGCCGGGTGACAGCCTGCGCCTTCCGGCCCACGCCCAGGCCGGCCTAGTCATCGAGATTGCCGACGATGGCCCCGGCATTCCGGGGCACCTGCTGAGCCGTATCTTCGAGCCTTTTTTTTCCACCAAGGCGACGGGCCGTGGTCTGGGCCTGGCTGCCGTGCTGGGGATCGTTCGCTCGCACCAGGGGGCGATTTTGGCGCATGCCCCACCGCAGGGAGGAGCCCTCTTCCGCATCGCCCTGCCCGCCGGCAAGCTGGCCCCCGCTGCGCCACCGCAGCCGCCTCCCCAGCCGAAGCCCACAGGCCGCAGCGTCCTGGTTGTCGACGACGAGCCAGGCGTGCGCCACGTGCTCAAGCTGTTCCTGCAGCGCTCGGGCTATTCGGTGCTGCTGGCCGAAGGCGGAGAGCAGGCCCTGCAGCTTATCAGCCAGCCCGCTCAAGGCATCGCCGCCGTGCTCTTGGATCTGACGATGCCTGGGCGCTCCGGAGACGAAGTCTTGGGCGACATCCGCCGTGTCGCGCCCGGACTGCCGGTCATCCTGATGAGCGGCTACAACGCCAAAGCTGCCCTATCGCCCGAGGTCATCGCCGAGCTGGCCGGGCTGCTGACCAAGCCCTTCGAAAAATCCGATCTGTTGCAGCTTCTGCACACCGTGCTGCCACCGCCCGTTCCCGCCACGAGCTAGTCCCCATGTCGGCAACCAGGACGGTGGCTCGAACCCGCTAGTTCCCCGTCGCGGATAGGAAACGCGGGTAGTCACGCGCGGTGCCGCCCCGACGCATGGCCTCGGCCATCGCGCGCAGCGTCGGCAGCGTGTGGCCATAGAACAGCATGTAGCCTTCGCAAAGGTGATTGAGGCCGGGCTCGCCGCTGGGGGTGT
>DAORCZ010000416.1:0-3898 GCA_035345735.1 Pseudomonadota bacterium
GAGGTCGCCGAGATGCCGGGGGCGCTGCCGCTCTTGTCCTTCACGCTGAGCGAGCTTTTTCGGGCGTATCTGCGCAGCGGGCGCGAGGATCGCAGCCTCCACGGCGAGGACTACGCGGCGCTGGGCGGCGTCGGCGGGGCGCTGAGTCAGCGGGCCGAGGCCATATACGCGGCGCTCGATACCGCGCATGCCGAGACACTGCGGCGATTGATGCTGCGCATGGTGTCGTTGCAAGCGGGGGAAGTCGCCCGCCGTCGGGTGCCGCTATCCGAGCTGGACTATGGCCGCGGACACGCCGAGCAAGGGCGCATCGAGACGCTGCTCAATCAGCTGCAGGAGGCGCGCCTGATCGTCGCCGGTCGCGACGCTCAGGGGACTCCGTACGTCGAGCCAGCGCACGACAAGCTGGTGCTGGGCTGGCCACGGCTGTGGGGGTTCCTGCAAAACGAACAAGAGCTGATCCCACTGCAGCGCCTGCTGACCCAAGAGGCGGCGCTTTGGGAGCAGCGCGGACGCGGCGACGAGCACTTGTGGGCTGAGAACCCGCGTCTGGCACTGGCCTGGAGTCAGCTGACCGACCAGCCGCTGCGCTGGAACGCCTGCGAGACCGCGTTCATCCAAAAGAGCGAGGCCCGACGGGTGCAGCGCCTAGACGATGCCGTCGATATCGCCGAGCAGATCGTCAAGCTGGCCGAGACCGGGCTTAAGCGCATCGCCGGCGCGACCCAGATCCGCGCTGAGCTGATGGGCCTGTGCCAACGCCTGCTCGAAAGCTTGGGACCGTCGTCGCAGGGACACCGCGGGGCCCAGCGGACCGAGGCCTGGACACTGATTCAGCAAGCCGACCTGCTGTGGGCGAGCAACGAACCGGATCACCTGGCGCAGGCCCGGGCCCTTTACGAACAGGCGATGGCGCTCGATGAACGGCAGTTGCAGGAATGTCCAGATGACCCCAAGGCTCGGTTGGATCTCACCGGCACGCTGCACAAGGTGGCCACGGTAGCCACGCAGATGGGTCAGCTGACGCAGGCGCGGGCCTACCTGGATCGGGCGCTGCAACTCAGCGAATCCGTCGCGGCGAACCCTGCCAGCCTGGCGCCCGAGTTGACCGTACACAGTCAGCGTCAGCTGGGCATCACGCTCGATCGACTGGCCGCGCTATCCACTCGGACGGGCGCGCTGGCTGAGGCCCGCACCTTCGCAACCCGCGGTATGGGGATCTGTGAGCAGCTCGCTGCGAATCACCCCGAGGATGGCCTGGCACAACACGATCTGCTGATCGCCATCCGTCGGCTAGGTGAGGTCATCGAGGAGCAGAGCGAGTTTCCCCAGGCACGGGCGATGTATCAGCGCTCGCTTGCTCTGGCGCGGAGGACCCACGCCGCCAGCCCCAACGACGTGGAGCTCAAGCGCGAGATCTCGATCAGCCTGGCTCTGCTTTCCGACGTGGCAGAAAAAATGGGGCAGCTCAGCGAGGCCATGGGCTACTGCGAGCAGGCCCAGAAGATCAGCGAAGAGCTGGCCGCGGCCGACCCCAGCGATGGCCAGGCGTTGCGCAACCGGGCGATCGGACTAAAGAAGCTGGGCCAGCTTGCAGCCCAGATGGGGAATCTGGGGACGGCGCAGGCGCACATCGAACTCGCCCTCGAGATCAGCGAGGCGCAAGCCGCCGCCGACCCGGCCGACGCGCAGGCACAGCGCGATCTGGCGATCGGCCTCAGTCTGCTCGGCGATATCGAGCTGCAGCTGGACCAGGCGGCACAGGCCCAGCCGCGGTACCAACGGGCGCTGCAGATCGCTGAGGTGCTCTTTTCGGCCAACCCCACGGACGTGCAGGCGAAGCGCGACCTGGCGCTGCTCTGGAGCAAGCTGGGCCAGGTCGCGCGCCAGCTCGATAATCTGGCCGAGGCCGAGGATTTCTTCCGACGCGAGCTGAGCCTCAACGAAGCGCTGGCTGCCGCTGATCCAGCTGATGCTCGGGCGCAGCGAGAGCTGTCGCTCTCACTCAATGCGCTGGGCGATGCCGCGGGCGACCAGGAGCAGCTGAGCCGGGCCAACGCGCTCTACCGGCGCTCGCTGCAGATCAGCGAGACCCTGGCGGCGGCCGACCCCAGTAACGCGCTGGTGCAGCACGATTTGACGTCGACCCTGCAGCGGCTGGCCAGCATCACGGCGGCCGAGGGACGCGACGACGAAGCCGAGGATCTTTTCCGACGAGCGCTGGCGATCTTGGAAGACCTGGCCCGGATGGAGTCCGACTCTCCCGAGCGCCAGCACGAGTTCCTGGCAACCCAGATCGAGCTTGCCGACTTCCTGCAAGAGCGCGGTCAGCGCCCCGCCGCGCAAAAAATCGCCCGGGCGGCCGCCGCCCTCCTTGGCCGCGTGCGTCATCAGTTGACCGAAACCCAGGCCGTCGAGCTGGACGAAGCCTTGCATCGCCTGTTGCCACACGGCGAGGGAAGCCGCCGGAATCGTCGCTAGGCCAGGCTTGCCCCCGCGCCCCAGGGGCTTGTGATATCCCAAGAGTCATGCGGTACCTCAATCGGCACGTACGGGATCTGGCTCGACTGGCTCGCTGGGGCGGCTTTCTGGTGTGCGGGCTTGGCGCTTGCGCCGATTACTACGAGCTGGGCCTACAGGGGCCGCGCCCACCGATGGCCGTCGGCGCCACCGCGACCTATCAGCTGCAGTACACCATCGCCTGGGACTGCAGGCCTGACCGGTTCACTCGCTGCGGCGTCGGCAATGTGAATGCCATCACCCAGACCACGGCGGTGCGCGTCGACGATCCCAGCCTGCTGCAGGCGACGCTGCAGGCCGACGGCAAGATCCTCGTCCGGGCGCTAGCGGCCGGTAGCACCAAGGTCACGGCCGACGGCATCGACGCTGGGGGCAAGCCGCAGACCGCCAGCCGGACCTTTTACCTGATGACCCCCGACGAGGCGCAGCTGGATACCAATGACGCGTGCTACCTGGCGCCGGAGACCAGCCCGCGCACCGTGGCGGCCGGTCAGGTGCTGCGCTTCGAGGCGACGGTGCGCAGCGGCACCACCACCCTGCACGCCGAAGGGCTGCCGATTCCGCTCGATCGCGGCGCGCTCTTGCCGGCGCCCAGTGGAAACCCGCTTGAGGTCTTGGCCCCGACGACCCCGACCTTGACGACGGTGAAAACGCTGTACGCCAAGCCGCACAGCCTGGCGGTGCGGGTCTATCCCGGAAGTGGCATCGATGGCGTGACGCTGACGCCAAAGGATGCAGGACCGTTCCGCGTGCCCAACATGTACACGCTGCGCCTCGATCTTCTGGCGGCTGGCGAGCGGGTATGTCAGATCCCGGACCCTCCGGCGCCCCGCACTGTAACTATCCTTACCCCCGAGATCTGTCTGCTGCGCCCCGTCCCAGAAGTGACCATGGACCCGCTGCTGAGCCAACAGGACGGCAGCTACCTGAGCGTGGTTTATGTGCAGACGCTCAAGGCCGGAGAATGTCAGCTCCAGGTCGCGGTGCCAAGCCTGGCCTTGTCCTCGGTGTACAAGCTCGCCATCGAGGCCGCGCAGTAGACCTGAGCGGCCGCAAAAATCCAGCCCCCGCACGCGCCGGCCCGGCTCTCGTCGCGGTCGCTTTGTGATAGCTTCGCCGTCCTGATGACTGCGCAAGATGCTCGTGAGACGGGGCCGGCTGCCGACGAGAGTCGCGGGTCCCCTGCCCCTCCATCAGCCCCCGCGGCGGCGACCGCAGACGAGATCGCACGCTCGGCCCGACGGGGCGTGCTCTTCATCTCACTGGCGAAAGCCTGGTTCCTGCTCGCCGGACTGTTCCTGCCCTTGGTGTTGCCGCGCGTGCTCTCGACGGCGACCTTTGGCATGTGGACGCTGGTCTCGGGCTGGTTCTCGCCGCT
>DAORCZ010000416.1:3998-7114 GCA_035345735.1 Pseudomonadota bacterium
GTGCTGGCCGCCGCGGTGACCTGGCACGCGACGGTGCCGGCGCTGTGGGGCTGGGTGCTGGCGGCTGCGATCATCCTGGTCGCCTCGATCCTGTGGGTCGGCCCGCCCCGTCCGGCGACGGCCGCTGAACCGGTCATCTCCGTCAGCAAGATGCTGGACTTTGTGCGCTGGCTGGTGGTCTATCACATCGCGCTCAATGCCCTGATGTTCCTCGACGGCTGGTGGCTGAAGCGCCTGTACACGGAAGCGATGGCAAGCACGGCGGCGAGCTTTGGCAGCACCGCGCTGGTCAAACAAGCCGTCGATGCGCTGGTCGGTGTTTATGGCGCCGCGCAAACCGTGGCCCGTCTGCCCTATCAGCTCATGCTGGTGGCGACCTTTGTCGCCTTCCCGGTGCTGTCGCTGCCCGCGGTGCAGAACGATCCGGCACGCGCCCGCTCGTACGTCATCGCGACGATCCGCTTCTCGCTGGTGGCCAGCATCGGCATGGTCGTGGCGCTGGGCGCGCGGCCTGAGGCGACGATGAGCCTGCTCTACAAGGCGGAATACGTGACGGGAGCCCCGGCCCTCGCCATCCTGCTGTGCGCCTACGCCTGCTTCTCGCTGTCGACGATTATCGGCACCATCACCAATGCGCTGGGCCACACGCGCGCAACCGCTCTTTTGGGGCTGGTGACGGTGATTGCGACGGCCGGGGCGGTGAACCTGTCGATCCAGCGGGCCATTCTGGTCGGACAGCAGCCGCTGCGCGGTGCCGCATTCGGTCTGCTGTTTGGCATGGCCTGCGGCCTGCTTCTGAACCTGCTGTATCTGTGGCGAAAGCTACGAGCGACGCTGCCTGTCATGTCACTCTTGCGCATCGCACTGGCGCTGGCCGCCGGACTTGGGCTGGGTCGGCTGTGGCCGCCGGCCGGGCAGCCGGGTCTGCTTGGCAGCAAGCTGGGGACGCTCTTTGCAAGTGGCTTCAGCCTGCTTGCCTACCTGCTGGTGCTGATCGCCACGCGCGAGCTCTCGCCGGCTGAGCTGCTGTCGCTGCGCCGCGGCCGACCCCAGGCGGCAGCCGCTGATGGCGATGCGGCGCCTCCTGCAGCCTAGTCAAGTCGAGGTCCACCGGCCCCCATGCGTGAGCGGATCTTTCAGCTCTTCGTCCGTCTGGGGCAGAGCGCCGGACGGCCCATCGATGTGCTGGGACAGGGCGAGTGCTCACAGGATCGCGTCCTGCGCCTGCCCGGCCGCTTGTCGACGCTGGCGCCGCTTTTTTCCGACCCGCAGAGTGGCGGCAAGCTGATCGCGAACAGCCTGGATCGGGTGGGTGGCGGACAAGTCGCAACCGCCCTGTGTGCCGCCAGCCGCTTGGGCTATCGCTGCGTCTTTGCCGGCGTCGTCGGCGATGACAGCGACGGGCGCGAGGTTCTGGCTGGTCTGCAGGCGGAAGGCATCGACACCACGGCAACCACTGTCCTGCCACAGATCCCGACGCGCACCGCGCTGATCCTGGTCGATGAGCACGGCGATCGTGTCGTTCTGGAACATCGTCACCCGAGCCTGCTTCCGCACCCCGACCAGCCATCGTTAGCGCTGCTTGGCCAGACCCGCATCGTGCACGTCGATGCGACATTTCCCGCTGCTGCCCGGCGGACCCTGCGCGCTGGACGCGCGGCCGGCGCCCTGACCTCGCTCGATCTCGATCGCGACACGCCCGATGCTGTGGCGCTGCTGTCCGAGGCGGATCTGGCGATCGTGGCGGCACATATTCCCCCGCGCCTCACCGGCCTTGCTGACATCGAGGCCGCCGCCTGCGCGCTGGCCCGGACCCTGCCCGGCCTGCTGATCGTGACGCTGGGTGAAGCGGGTAGCTTGCTCGCACTCCCCGACGGAGAGGCGCTGATCTGCCATCGCCAAGCCGCCTTCCCGGCGGTTGCCGGGGCGGGGCTTCTCGACACCACGGCCTGCGGTGACACCTATCGTGCCGCCCTGCTGTGCGCCCTGCTCGAAGCGGCGCCGTCGTCCCAGCAAGAGGCCTGGACCGCCTTCCAACGGGCGATGCGCGCGGGCAGTGCCGCGGCCGCGCTCAAGTGCCGCGACCTTGGTCGTCGTGGCTGCCCCGGCCGGGCCGAGCTCGCGGCGCACTTGGCGCAATCGCCTTTCGACGCCGCAGACCTCCGCGATGGTCGCGATCGGTGATATAGCTGCCGCGTGAGCCCGACCGCGCCCCAAGCCAGCCCTGCCTCCCCGGCCGACAGTGCCCCGCTCTCGCAGAACCCCGACCTGATTGCCGCCGAAGAGGCACTCAAGACCGGGCACTTTGCCGCCGCCCGCGTGCTGCTGCAAAAGCCCATCCAGCCCGGCGACGAGGCGCACCGCAAAGCACTGCTCTGGCGCCTGTCTCCCGATCCCTTTGTCGCCATGCTGATCGCCGGCTGCCTGATCTTCTTTGCCTACGTCGCACTGACGACGCAGCACTAGCGCGGGCTAGGGATAGCGCTGGAGCAGCGGGATGGGGTGCTCGCCCTCATCGAGGACGTCGGCGAGGAGCTGACGCAGGGGAAGGACGGGTCGAAGGGTCGCGAGCACCGCCAGAAAGCCCAGCCGCTGCCGCCAAAGGAGCAGCGCGGCGGGGGGCAGCGACATCTTGCCGGTGTGCACCAGCCGCCAGGTCAGCGTCACGAGTTCGCGGGTCTGTGCATCATCCAGGGCGCTCGGCTCCCGCGATAGGAAGGGACCGGCTAGGGCGCGCTCCCACTCGCGAAAGGTCGCGGTTTCGAAGACTGCGGCGCCCTTGCTGCCGACGAGCCCAGTGCGATGCGCGGCGTAGCGCAGGGCTTCGCCATCGCGGTGGATCATCGCCAGCCACAGCGCGCGATCGGCGGCGGCCACTTCCTCGTCGATCTCGGCGCAGCAGCCGAAGTCGATGAAGCCCACCCGGGCTGCTCCCCCACGCTGATCGAGGACGACGTAGTTGCCGGGGTTGGGATCGAGATTGATCAGGCGATGGCGCAGCGGCGCCGCCATGGCAAAGCGGAACAGCGTGGCAGCAACCGCCGAGCGCTCGCGAACATCGGTGCTGGCGGCGACCTGCGGCAGGCTGCGACCGACCAAGCGCTCCATGCACAGCA
>DAORCZ010000417.1:0-7111 GCA_035345735.1 Pseudomonadota bacterium
GCTCAGACGAGCCTTGGCGCGAAAGATCTGGTCCTTGAGGTCACCGATGCGGCGATCCACATCGCGCAGCGCATCCGGGCGAGCCGCCCCGGGATCGCTCGCGGCGGGGGCGGGCGGAGCCACTGGAGCAGAGGGCGCGGCAGGAGGGGGGCTAACCACTGGGGCGGCGGGGGTCGGCGAGGACGAGCCCGGGGCAGCGCTCGGTGGAGCAGCCACCGTCGGAGGCGGCATCGATGGCTCAGCCGGCTCACTGCCAAGTCCACTGGCGGGTCCACTGGCCGGCCCAGCGGCCCAGCCCACAGGCGGAGAGAGCGCAACGAGTGCAGCGACCGCCAAGAAAGCCGGCGCGGCAAGCCGCCGACCGCCACCTATTTGCATCGGGCCCGTCGACATGAGTGGGCCCATTATAGCCGAGTCTGTGCCTCGCTATCGGCTTGGCTTTGCCAGAGCTCTCCGGCGGCCGCGAGCTGAAAGAGAGCGAGCACGCTACGGGCCATCGCCGCTAGCTGCCGCAGTCCGAACGCCAGCCCGACGAAGAGGCGATAGTCCAGGGCCGCCGCTCCCAAGCGAGCCCCGACGATCAGCAGGGCATAGGCGACGATCGACAGCAGCGATAGGGCAGCCACCCGACGAAGCAGGCCCGGCGCGGTCCATAGCGAGCGCAGGGTTGCGCGCAGGATGCGATAGGCTGAGGCCCCCGCCGTGTTCTGCGCAAGGAGCTGCAGCCTGGCCACCTGGACCGCCAGGCTGAGCGCGGACCACAGCCACAGCCCCACAGCGACGATCGGCGCGTAGCTTCCCAGAAGCAGCGTCACTGATCCCGACAGGGGCCGCTGCCCGCGTCCCACGAGCACGGCGGCGAGGACGCACAGGACCAAGAGTGGCAAGCGCAGCCCCAGCAGAGCCAGAATTTCGAGCCGAAAGCTGGGACGCAGCGCCGCGGCGGCGTGGTGCAACACGGTGTCCGTCGGGATGCGCAGGCGGTGGCCCGGCGGCAGTAGCGCACGCAGCAAGCCAGCTGACAGCGCGACGCTGGCCAGCCAGTGCACCAGCAAGGCACCGACGAGTCCAAACACCACGCCGGTCGCAACCCCCGAACCGTTGAGCAGCAGATCCAGCAGCGCTGCGTCGGCTTGCCCGCGGGCCATGGCATCAGCCAGCGGCCGATCGAGGAGCTGCGTCGCAAGGGCGATAAGCAGCGGCAGCCCGCACACCACGCTGAGCCCGAGGTTGAGCAGCCAGAGGCTCAGCCAGAGCCGAGGCATACGCACGGCGCGACGGAACGGCTCGCCGACCCAGCGGCCAAGGCTGGCCTCGCTGGACGACACATCGCGGCGGGAGCCCGCACCGGGAGACGACGGCCGACCTGGAGCGTCGGTGGGGGGCAAGCTGGGGTCAAGCGTGGGGTCCATGCTAGCTCCCCAGAAGATCGATCAGCGTCGACACGGCGCCGATGAAGCTGAGCCACAGGCGGGCTACCGGACGCGGCCGGGCCTCGACGAGCTGGCTGTTGTCGACGGGCTTGAGATCGGCGTGCAGCCACCCTCCGGCATCGACCTCGGCATAAAGCAGACGGGCGCTGCGACGATAGAAATTCAGCGTATGGGCTCGCTGCTCTGGCAGGGCCTGCTGCTGCGCCAAGGACCACTCGGCGATCTCGCCCGTTCCATCGGCGAACACGGCGCGGATGCGCACCGGCATGACGAAGTCGCCGCGACGATTCACGACGACGGTGCTGTCGTAGAGCGCCGGCTTGACCTCGGTGGCCTTAGGCAAAAGCTCATGTCGCCCGGCTGGCTTGTCGCGGCAGGCCTCGGCTTGCGAGCGAGTGAGCAGCTCGCGGTAGCCCAGGCGCCGACTGTCCGGTGAAAGCTCCGAGCCAACCGAATCGGGCAGCGGTCGCGGCGGGCAGTCGTAAAAACCTGCGGCCAGCTCAAAGCGCTCGCTCTTGGCCTCGCTCACCGCGTAGTCGACGACGCGAGCGGTGTCGAGAGCCTGGCTGAAGTACCAGCCGAGATCCTCCCGTGCCCCCTCGCTGATCGCCGAGACAAAGTCGCGCCGGCCAGGATGACGAAAGCGCGAGCGCTCACCGTAGCGCAGGAGACCTTGGCGCAGGCGCTCACGGCCAATCAGCCCTTCGAGCATGTGCAGGAACACGGCGGTGTGCGTATAGACGATGGCGCCGTAGTGGCTGGGCGCCAGGCGGTAGCTCGGCGTCGCCAGGGCCGCGTGCTGCAGCGTCTCGCGATAGGCCAGCCAGCTGCGATCCCAGACCGACAGGCACAGGTACGGCAGGTCCACGGCCCCACAGCGACCGAACATGCGCTCCATCACCCAGCCGCTGAAGGTCTCGTTGACGCCCTCGTCTAGCCAGGCCTCTTCGACCTCGTCGCTGGCGAACAGATGGTAAAAATACTGATGCCCGAACTCGTGCGCTGCGACCTCTTCGACGTCGTGCAAGCCGGCCGGCAGCGGGAACGAAAACACGGTGATCAGCGTCGGGTACTCCATGCCGCCCGAGCCGTTGCCAGCCACCGGCGGCACGACCACAGTTAAGTTACTGTACGGATAGGCTCCGGCGCGCTCCGCACCTTCCCGGATGGCAGCCCGCACCCCCGAAAGAGTCCGCGGATCGTGGGCCTCCTGACCCCGACGCGACAGCAGGCGAACCTGGATCGGTCCCTGGCCATCATCGACGCTGTCCTTGATCTCGACGAAGGCGGGATCGGCAAAAAACGCGAAGTCGTGGACGTCCTCGGCGTGGTAGCTGACGATGCGGCGATCGTCGGTGAGGCGCTCAGCGACCAGCACGCCAGTGGCCCCTACCTGGGTGGCGCGCGGGACATCGATCTCGACATCGTAGACGCCAAAGTCGGCGAAGAATTCCGTCACCCCGTGATACTGGTGGGCTCGCCAGCCGCAGGCCTCACCGTCGCTGCAGTCCCAGACCCCGATCTTGGGAAACCACTGCGTAACGGCGTGATAGGTGTCGGCCCAGCCGGACCGCGCAAAGGCTTTGGGTAGCTGCACGCTCCACGAAAACTCGACCTCGGCGATGGCGCTGGGACCAAGCGGTGTGGCCAACGGCAGCGTCAGCAGGGTGTCGTCCAGCACCGCACTCGAAAGGACATCGCGGCCATTGAGGCGGAGCGTCGACAGATCGATGGCGCCATAGCCGTGCTCGGGCATCTCGGCGCCGCGCAGCGAAGCCCCCGACTCGAAGACGAAGGTCGAGGCCAGGTTCTTAAAGGCGTTCTGATAGAGGTGGAAAACCAGCTTGTCGCACGGCTTGCGCTCGAGATTGCGCCAGGTCAGCGTGCCTTGGCCGATGACGCGGTGAGCCTTCTCGTCGAGCGTGGCCTTCAGACGATAGCTGGCATTGCGCGGGCTCTGGGCCGCGCCGGGTCCAGGCGACAGCGGACGCCGGGCCAGAGGGCTCGGGGCGGCGGGCTCGACGGGGGACGTCCCCGGCTGCGACCTCGCAGGCTCAACCAGCAGCAGAACGGCCGAAGCCAGGCCCAGCGCCACACGCGATTGCAAAGTCATCCATCGACGCATGGGCAGGTCTAAAGCGGTCGCGACAGCCGAGCGGCGGCGGCGACGACATCCTGGCCAAGCTGCCTTAGCTTGGCAATGAGTGCTTCGTCATGTAGCTGGCCATCGGGCCCGATCATCTGCCAGGCGCGATCGAGGGGCACCACCATCGGCAGAGTCCAACCGCGCAGGGCCCGGACGACAAACTCCATGCTGTTGATGGCCTGCAGCCCCTGCACGCCGCCCGCGGTGCTGATCAATCCGACGGGCTTGTCGGTCAGATACCGCGGCTCGCGATCGTGAAGTAGCTCCAGCCAGTCGAGGGCATTCTTGAACGCTCCGCTCATCCCTCCGTGGTAGACGGGGCTGCTCCAGATGAGGCCATCGGCCGCGGCCACTGTCTCGACCAGGCGCATGACTCCGGGCGTCGGTGAGAGATCTGGGGTGTAGATCGGCAGGTCCAGCGTGCGAATTTCCAGAAGCTCGCCCTCAGCACCGGCGGCCTGCCCCCCATCGAGCGCCGTCCTCAGGGTCAGGACGCTAGCCGAGCCCGGCTTCATCGATCCCCCAAGCGCGACGATTTTTACGGCCTTCATCGACCTAGCCAAACAGACCAAGCCGACCTTCGGCAAGGCCAATCAAGCGCCGCGCCTTCAGTAGCACAGCCCACGCTCCCGGCCGACGGTCGCTGTTCGGTCCGATCTCTTACTTGTTGAACAAGCCGTTCAGGCCGCGGATCGAGTTGAACGGCGATCCCTTCGGCTTGTCGCCGGGTCGCGGGCCGTCCGAGCGCTCGGGGCGACGCCCTCCGTCGTCTCGCCCAGGTCCACGGCCACGGGCATCCGCCCCACCGCCTGGGCCGGGCGGCCGGCGGTCCTGTGCAGCGTCGGCGCGCCCCGCACCACCGTCGCGTCCACCGGTGGCCGCGCGAGGCGGCGCGCCACGACTGTCGCCACGTCCAGCGCCTCCGCGGTCTCCGCGCTCGTTGCCACTGCTGTCGCCCCGCGGCGCCGACCGGCCATCCCCACGGCCGGGGCCTGCCGCGCTGCGACGATCGCGATCATCGCCAGCCGCCGGGCCGCCTCCCGATCGCCCCGCCGGTCGCCCACCGCCCTCTCCGGGGCGTCCGCCACGGCGATCTTCGCCTCGTCCTGGCACAGCGGCGCCAGCCGGCGGCTCGGTGGCCTGCTTGATCGATAAGCCAATGCGCATGCGATCGAGCTCGACCTTGATGACCTTCACCTTCACCTTGTCGCCGACCTTGACGGCTTCGGCGGGGTCTTTGATGAAGCGATGCGATAGCTCCGAGATGTGCACCAGGCCGTCCTGATGCACGCCAACGTCGACGAAGGCGCCGAAGTTGGTGACGTTGGTGACGACGCCGTTTAGCACCATGCCGTCTTTGAGGTGGCTCACCTCGGTCACGTCGGGGTTGAAGCCGACCTCTTCAAAGTCCTTGCGCGGATCTAGGCCGGGCTTCTCTAGCTCAGCGAGGATGTCCCGCAGGGTCGGCTCGCCGCGGCGATCGTCGACATAGCGACGAATATCGATCTTGCCGATCAGCTCGCGGTTGCCGATGAGCCCCGCGATATCGACCGACAGATCGCTCGCCATGTGCTCGACGATGTCGTAGCTCTCGGGGTGCACGGCGGAGTTATCGAGCGGATTTTCGGAGGTATGCCGCACACGCAAAAAGCCTGCCGCCTGCTCGAACGCTTTCTCGCCGAGCCGCGGCACTTCCAAGAGCTGCTTGCGACTGCGGAACGGCCCCTGCTGGCTGCGATAGGCCACGATGCCCTTGGCCAGGCTCTCGCCGATGCCAGCGACGTACTGCAGCAAGCGCGGCGAGGCGGTATTGACGTCGACACCGACCTGGTTGACACAGCTCTCGACCACTTGATCGAGCTGCTTCTTGAGGGTCGGCTGATGCACGTCGTGCTGATACTGACCGACGCCAATGGACTTGGGCTCGATCTTGACCAGCTCGGCCAGGGGATCCTGCAGCCGACGGCCGATCGAGACCGCACCGCGTACCGTCGGGTCGTGGGTTGGGAGCTCCTGTCGCCCGATCTCGGAAGTGGAATAGACCGAAGCGCCAGCTTCATTGACGACGACGATCTTGACCCCCGGCAGCTTGCCGGCGGCGGCCAGGCGACGCACGAACTGCTCGGTCTCGCGGCTGGCGGTGCCGTTGCCAATGGCGATGGCGGTGATCTTGTGCTCGGCCACCAGTTGCTCGACGCGAGCCGCTGCCTCGCCCCGACGCGACTCGCTGTGCGTCGGGTAGACGACGTCGTGCATCAGCAGATCGCCCTTTTCGTCCATCGCCGCGACCTTGCAGCCGGTGCGATAGCCGGGGTCGAGGCCCAGCACGCGCTTGCCGCCGAGCGGCGCCGCCAAGAGCAGGTGGCGCAGGTTCTCGGCGAACACGCGAATCGCCTCGCCGTCGGCTCGCTCGCGCAGCGCCAAGCGGACATCGACTTCGATCGCCGGCTTCAGCAGGCGCTCGTAGGCATCGTTCACCGCTTTCTCTAGATCGGCGCGCAGGCTGGCCTGTGGGTTGCGCACGATCTGCTGCGCCACCAGGCCGGATGCGGTGTCGCGATCGACCTCCAGCGTGACGCGCAGCACCCCTTCTTTTTCGCCGCGACGCAGCGCCAGCATGCGGTGCGAGGGGATGGTCTTTACCGACTCTTCGTAGTCGAAGTAGTCGGCAAACTTCGCCGCTGGATCTTCTTTTTTACTGTCGCCGCGCTCGCTGCGCTCAGGCGCTGCGTTGCCCGGCTCCTTTTCGTTGCCCGGCTCCGGCTTGTCGTCATCGGCGCCGGCCTCGGGCTTCTTGGCGATCAGCCGCGAGCGCATCGTGCCGTGATCCATCGCCAGCCCGCGCAGCGCGGCGCGCACGGCCGCGTCATCGGCGATCACTTCAGCGACGATGTCACGAGCCCCGGCAAACGCCGCCTCGGTATCAGCCACGCCCTTTTCGGCACTAATAAAGGGGGCCGCCAGCTCATCCCGGCTGGGCAGCCCTGCCCCCTGATCCAGGATTTTCTGGGCCAACGGCTCCAGGCCTTTTTCTCGGGCAATCGTCGCCTTGGTCCGGCGCTTGGGCTTAAACGGCAGGTAGAGATCTTCGAGTTCTGTCTTTGACAGCGTCGAGATCAGCCTTCGCTCTAGCTCGGGCGCAAGCTTGCCCTGCTTATGGATCTCACTCAGGATGACCAGCTTGCGGGCCACCAGCTCAGACAGGTAGACGCCCCGATCCTGCACGGCCGCGATCTGCACTTCATCCAGCCCACCCGTCACTTCTTTGCGGTAGCGGGCGATAAAGGGCAGCGTCGCTCCCTCTTCCAAAAGAGCCAGGGTGCGCTCGACCTGAGGCCGCCGCAGGCCTAGCTCTTGAGCGATGACCTGAGGCCTATCGAGCTGCACCGGCCAAGCTGGCGGAGCAGCATTGGCCGAGCCCTCAGCAGCGCTGGTTAGGCCTCTCGGCGGGGCAGCGGCCGACGGAGGTTCCGCGGTGCTAGGCAGGGTTGAAGGGGGTACGGTAGCCTCAATAGTTCCTGACATGACGCAG
>DAORCZ010000418.1:0-7099 GCA_035345735.1 Pseudomonadota bacterium
GATGCAGGAGGATCGAGCCCAGCATCAGCGCGAACAGGGCCGCGGTGTAGTGGGCAGTGAAGCCAGTGCGCGGCAGGAGGCGCAGCTCCTGCATGATCTGCAGGGCGCCGAGCGCCGCGCTCGCCAGAAAGGCGAGGCAGAAGATGCGTCCGTACAGATCGCCGCGCAGCGCACTGGCTAGCGACTTGCTTACGATCGTCAGCATCGCGACCAGGATGAGGATCTTCAACACCTCAGAGACGCTGGCCAGGTGGACCAAGCCCGTCGCGGCGGCCAGGCCGGCGCCCAGCAAGTAGAGCGACAGCAGGCTGGTCAGCCAGGGCAGCACGGGCAGGCGACCCGGGCCCAAGATGCGGGACGCAAACAGCGAAACAAAGATGCCGATCAGGCACAAGCTGGCGAGCTCGATCGCGTACCAGGCCACCGGACTTGGCGCGACGAACGTGAGGAAGCGCGAGCGGCAGAGCATGTAGGTGCCGATGGCCAGCAGGCACAGGCTGTAGAGCAAAAGATCGAGCTCGCTGCGCTGCACCAGGTAAAGCGCGAGCAGCGCCAGGCTGGCAGCGACTAGCAGGGCCCCGACGAGTCCCGGGCCCAGCCCGACCCGCACCGTCTCACTGAGTGCGGCGACCTGCTCGCCCAGGTGTTGCGGCGAGGGGATGCCGATGCGCACATGCGGTGAGTACAGCCGCAGGGCCAGGAGCTTGCCGCCATACCCCGGGCCAAGCGGCAGAAAGTGATCCTCAAAGCCGGGAAAGCGGGGCTCCTGCGGGGGCTCCGCCCAGGCAAATTGATCGATGCGTTGGCCGTCGAGAAATGCCTCGAAGTTCTGCTCGGCCCACTGCAGGTGCAAGACCGGCCTTTCGGCCTTGGCCAGTCGGCCCGTGGGCTGCGGTAGGCGAGTGCGCAGCCACAAGAACTTGCGTCCATCGCGACCTGGTGGGTTGTGGGTCTTTTGGGCCGGCTGCCAGCGTCCATCGTCGGCGCTGGCGCTGTCCTGAGCCCAGGCGAGCTCGCCACTGGGCAGCCTAGGAGAGTCCCCGTAACGATACTCCCAGGCCCCGCTGTAGGGCTCCAGCCCCTCGGGCGGCGGCACTTCGTAGCCGTCTATGGGAGCATCACAACCTACAAAGAGGAGGATGCTCGCCAGGGCTACCAGCAGCGGGCCGGAGGCAGAGCGCATGCCTGCTCAATGTATCACGTCCGTCGCAGCGGGCGGTCGTCTACAGCGCTTTACAAGCCCCGCACCAGGCGGATAGCGTGGGAGACGAAAACGATGGCCAGCCTGGGACATATCGCGGTCGGCTTAGCGGCGGCGCGGCTGTATCAGCAGGCGTATCTGCGACCGGCGACGCTGCCCGGGCTGATGGTGGTGCTGTCGGGGCTGGCGCTGCTACCCGATGCCGACGTGATCGCGTTCGCGCTGGGCATTCCGTATCGCGCGCCGTTTGGGCATCGCGGCGCCTCGCACTCGCTGGTCTGCGCGCTCTTGTGCGGGGTCTTGGGCATGTTCCTGCTGTATCGCGACCAGCATGCGAGCTGGGGCCGCCGGCTGCGACTGGGTTTGTTTCTTTCGGGGGTCGTCGCGAGCCATGGCCTGCTGGATACGCTGACCGATGGCGGGCTGGGGGTGGCGCTGGCGTGGCCGTTTGACCTCACCCGCTACTTCGCCCCGCTGCGTCCAATTCCGGTTGCGCCGATAGGCGTCGGGCTGTTTTCGCCCTATGGCTACCGCGTGTTGGGGACTGAGCTTCTCTATTTCAGTCCGTTCTTGCTGTACGCGCTGTGGCCTCGTCGTCGTCGCTGAGTGGGTGTTTATATATTGGGCTGTGGGTTTCCGCCGGCTGGATTGCGCGCTCATCCTGTGCGGCTGTGGAACCGCTCGATTAGCGTCCCTCCGGGTCGAATCCCGAGGCCGTAATGGACACGCCAGAACTCACGGAGGAAGCCGAGCCGGATGGGCGGCTGGGGCGACGCCGCGATTTTGTTGTCCGGAGGGCGCTGGTGGGATCAGCCCTGTGGACCAGTCCGGCGCTGAAGGCGGCGGGATCAGGGGTGCGGACCGTGTCGGCGGCGGGCATCCGCGTGGGGGACGCAGGCGGCGCGAGTTCGAAGGGAGAGTGGTGGGGGCGAGGAGGAGAGTGCTGGGGGGGCTGCATGGGATTCCCCAGTCGCGACATCGCCACCAACGCGGGCAGGATGCACGCGGCCACTGCCGGCGGCAGTACATGCCGGAGCCGACGAACCGACGGTGACCGCGGCCCGGCCAGGGCTGCGGTGTCTGTTGTACTCGGCGCCGTGTGCCCCGGAGCTCCCTCGCCATCCGCATCTTTCTGCCCTGCCGACTCTGGGCCGCGCAAAGCATCGACCGCAGCGACCAGTGTCTTTGGCGCGGCCTCGCCACCTGCGGTCGCCGCGAGTCCGAGCGCAGCTGCCAGGGCCCGTACCTGTGACGTGGTACTTGGCCAGCGTTCGGTCGGATCCCGCGCGCACGATCGCGCAAACCAAGAGTCGAAGGTGCGCGGTAGGTGCCGGGCCTGCGTGGAGGCAGGATGCATGGGCGCAAATAGGATCTGACCGATGAGCTCTGCCACGGTGCCAGCCTGAAAGTAGCAGCGTCCGGTCAGCAGCTGGAACACCACATGCCCAAGCGACCAGATATCACTCGCCGGGCCGAGCTGATCAGACTGGCCGCGCACCTGCTCTGGCGACATATAGCTGGGCGTTCCAAGCAGGGCGCCGGTGCTTGTCAGCTTGGGATCGGCGGGACTGGAGCCATCGCTCTGGGTGATGCGCGCGATTCCGAAGTCGAGCAGCTTAACGAGCAGCCCACGCGATCCTGCCTTGTGGAGGAAGAGGTTGCCGGGCTTGAGATCGCGGTGGACGACGCCCAGCGCGTGGGCCTTGTCGAGCGTTCCTGCAATCTGATGGAAGATCCACACGACTTCTTCGGGCGGGAGCATGCCGCGCGTGCGCAGAAGCTTGTCGAGGTCACAGCCATCGAGCAGCTCCATGACCAGAAACGGGGCTCCGCCGATCTCTGTCGCGACGTCGGCATCCGACACACGTACGACGTGTTCAC
The DNA here is from genome assembly GCA_035345735.1 of Pseudomonadota bacterium. Taxonomy (GTDB): domain Bacteria; phylum Myxococcota_A; class Polyangia; order Palsa-1104; family JAEUJZ01; genus JAEUJZ01. The sequence continues at coordinate 3,083 of DAORCZ010000418.1, forward strand.
TGCGAATCCGCGCCGGGGCACGCATCTCACGCCTGAATCGTTCGAGCGTCTGCGCATCGCCCCCATCGACATCGTGCTGCTGCAGCAACACTTTCAGCGCCACCCGCTCGCCCGTATGGATGTGCTGCGCCCGATAGACAGCCCCCATGCCACCGCGGCCAAGCAGCCGTACGATGCGATAACGCGAGGCCAGGATAGCGCCGGGGGCTAGTAGCATGGCCAGCTAGCGGCAGCCGACGGTGCTGGAAATATCTCGGGGGCGCTCGACGGCTCGACACTCGGTGTAGCTCTTGGGGTTCGTGGAATAGCACTCACAACGGGGGCATATGGTGAGCTGAACGGATCCTCCACAGGCGGGGATTTCAGAGGCTGCGACGGTCTGCTCCGAAAGCGAGCAAGAGCAGCGGGCTTTGGGTGGACAAGGCTTGCAGATGCCGTCCGCGCAGCATTGCTTTTCTACCTTCCCATCGCAGTCATTGTCCCAACTACCGTTGCGCGGACTTATCGTCAGGAAGGCCATGGATGGGGACTTCGGAGCACAGGCAGACACCGTCTCCTCAGAAGTGCAGAAGGTTAGAAAGTCTGACCGACAAGATCCCACCCCGATGGCGCAGCGCTTTCCGGTAGCAAAGCCTTCATCGATCTCGCCGTCGCAGTCGTTGTCTTTCCCATCGCAGATCTCGTCCGTGGGGCCTTGGGCTGCCAGGCAGGCTCCCCATGAGCCATGGATGCACTGCTGCACGCCTGCACTGCAGGTCGTCTGCTTGGGCGGCAGCGACACTGCGAACGGGCGGTTGTCCTTGTCAACAAAGCAAGGACGCTGCTCGCGCTCGCTTGTGCAGTTGCAGTCTTCATCGACCACCCCGTTGCAGTTGTTATCGATCCGGTCGCCACAGACCTCGGCGAGCTGAGAAGACTGGTAGAGGCTCTGATCATTGCAGTCGTTGCCGCCGCACTCGCCGCTGGCGAAGTCGCCGTCGTTGTCGGCATCGCAGTCGTCGGACGTCAGGTAGTTTGCGGCTTGGCAGGCCGACAGGTAGATGGCCAGAAGGCAGATACCGATTTGCTTCGTCATTTCAGAACTCCGCGCTGATGTGAAGGCCTGCTTGCGTGGGGGTAACCAGAGGGATCGCACGCAGGGCCATGCGCGGTCCTTTTTCTGCGGGGTCGCGTTCACGCCAGCGCGTAGTCGCCCCCAAAATGACAGAGGTCAAACCGAGCGCGCCGGCGATGCCAAACGCAACGCTCATCGCACCGACGTTGTCGCGGATGGCGTCGCGAGCCTTTTCCTCGCGTTCGCGAATCGGCTTCTCCTGCTCGGCTGTGGACGCCGTCTGCGATTGAATGGCAATGCCCGCACCAACGGCGGCGGCGACGGCAGCGGTCGCGGCGACGGTGTAGAAGGCCCAACGGGGCGTGCCTCCACTTAGACTGAGGCGTACGTGGACCGTACGCTGCTCGCCATCGGCCAGCTCGGCGGACCAGGCGAAGGGGGCGTAACCGGGAGCGGTGACGCGGACGCGGTGATGGCCGACGTCCAGATCGTGCCGGATCTCGAGCTGATCAAATGCCAGGGGTTGATCATCCAGATAGGCAGCAAGCCCAGTCGGCTTGCTGCGGTAGAGCAGGGCCACCGACGCCGTGGCAATGCGTTGAATCGGCAGATCGACGCGCTGTTGTCCCCCTGCCCGCAGCTCGATGCTGGATTGATAGCGTCGCAGGCGTGGCCCCTCGGCGGCGACACGATGCGAGCCGGGATCGATCTCGATGGCCACTCCCCAGGCCGCGCGGGGCAGCGGTACGTCATCAATGGACACGCTGTAGCCGTCAGGTACCTGAGCCGGTACCGCGACGGTGAGCCGCGGTACTTTGGCTTCGATCGCGGCGGCTTCGATGATGGCGGCTTTGCGCGTGAGCTCGAATCGTTTTTCGTTCGTCGCCTTGAGGCGACCTGCCGCCTCTTCGGCTGCGCGGCGGAAGCTGAGGTAGGCACTGGCGACCTTGCCCAGGAGGAGCTGGCACTGCGCCATGCGGAAGCGGGTATTCGGGCTCGGCTCCAGCTCCAGACTGGCCTCAAAGGCGGCCAGCGCTTTCTCGTAGCGGCCCGCCGCGAACTCCTTGGCTGCGGTGCGGTACTGGGCATCCGCGACATCCCCATTGCTCACCGCCGCGATCGCGTCGGACCCGCAAAGCAACAGCAGCACAGTGAGTGCCCAGATCGGAACGTGGATCGGCAGCCCGGACAGATGGAAAAGACCCATGTCGGCTCGGAGTTTGCAGATCCTATGCCATGGCCCTCAGCGACCCAGTCAGCGACGGAGAATGGCAAGGCAGAGCTCGCACCCTGGGATGGATGCAAAGTCGACTTCTAAACTCCGCTGCGACTTGCAAAGAAAGTCGGCACTCCTGCCTTGCTGGGCGCAGGCTCCCAACGCCGCGAGGCTGGGCGACATCCCGTTTATTCCGATGGAGCAACGAGGGCGGTATCTACCCGGGCGGCAGTACCTGTTTCCCGTCGAGTGATCGGTGGGTCCCGCTGGTTAGGCCGAAGCTCGACGGCATCGACCGTAAGCTAGTTAGCTACCGCTTTCCTCATCGATGATTTCCGATGATTCCAGCTCAGATTTCCAAACAGTCATTCTGTTGCGCATTTTATCCATAATGGAAGTGGAGAGGTTGTAATGCTCCTCCAGACACTTATCGATGTCCGCAATGGCGTCGTCGAAGGCCAATTTGGCTACGCTGTGAGCTTTTGCCGGATCGCCGAAATAATTGTAGTATAACTCGGCAAATCGGAAGATTACGCTTAGGCGAACCGGGTGCGTTGCTGAAAGGTTTTTCTCGGCGATGATCTGACCCGCCATGTATGCCTTTGTGGATTTATCTCGTGCCGCGAACTGGTCGGCGCCGGATGTGTATTCGCACATATGCGCATAGTAATTGCCCTTCATAGTCAGGTAGAAGACATCTGCCTCAAAATCTCCAGAAGGGACAAGCTTCGTGTCGATGAAGTTGATGATCTCTTGGTAGATTTGAGAGAGCTCAGTCTCCAGGCCGACACGGCGTTTCCTGAGCAGAGCAAGCTGCTCCGTGTTCCCTTTTGGCTCCTCCTTGGCAATGAGCTTACCCAATGCCTGCCACGCAGTCCTCCGGGGCTGCGTGACCCCCGTGTAGGCTACCGCAAGCAGCTCTCGCTCCTCGGCGGTAAGGGTGGAAGTAAGCGCCAACAGGTTCTTCATGGCATCGAGCATGTCGGCGAACAGCTCGGCCTGTTCGCTGAATCGCGCGGTGAAGCGGAACCTTTCTCGGGGACTCAACGAATTCGTATACGATGTGGTCATGGGAATCCTCCTAATGGGTGCTATTCGATAACCAGTGTGACTCTTCCATTCGATCTATGAATCAACGCTCAGTCGGCGAAACCGTTCGATTTGGAAGAGGGGGCCGCCATCACGCAGGAGGTGGCGAGTATTCGATTGTACAAAAGGAATGCCCAGTGTATGTCGCTAGATTGAACGATCAATACCGTGCATGCCAATGCCCCGGGCGATAGTAACATACGCGAAAAAATGGCGTCAAAATTGCGTGCATACCCCCGGCATCTACGTCGCTGCACTGCGCAGTTTGTTTCGGTTCGACATAAAGACGTGAATCTGCTGCGCTATTGGGGAAGTCTGGTTGGATTACTTATGCCCCATTGTGGGCAAAGAAGTTGTTTTCTAATTAATCTGCGGATGAATTCGGCGCGGGCGTGCTGTACGGCTGGGGCCCTCCCCAAGTGGAGCTTGGGGGCCCAGCTCCCGCGGCCTTCTTGGCTTCTTGTTTTTGCCGGTGGCGTCGAGAGGAAGGGGTGGGGTGGGATTCTTGGGGGCTCGACGAGGGGGGAATATGTAAACAGCTGGCTGCGGGGGGGGCTAGTGCGGCGAGGGGGGGTGGACGTCGGCCATGTTGCCGTGGGGGTTGGCGCCCATGCCGGCGTGGGGGTTTGTGCCCATGGCGCCGTGGGGGTTATCGCCC
>DAORCZ010000419.1:0-7086 GCA_035345735.1 Pseudomonadota bacterium
AAGACCTGGCCCACGACCGAGAATCGCTCCGACATACAGCACCTCCGGCGTCTTGGCATTGCAACGCCCGGGCCAGGCTCTGCTCCGTCGGCAGTGCGGCTGTGCCGGTCTGTCCCGCCCATGGGCAGGGCTGGGCCAGGCCCAGGTGCCTCTGCCGCAGCCCGAAGAAAGCTGGCTCGCCGTAGCGTGGCGCCGATTTTTGCCGGTCGAGCGTGACGCCTGCGGCAAAATAGCAACATGCACATCTCTCGACTGCAGCTGACTGTGACCCTAACCGCGGCCTTGGGTCTTTATCCGGCCCTCGGCCGCGCTGACTTCCTGGACACCGTCAAGAGCGTGGCCGAAAAGCCCGAGGTCCAGAACGCCGCCAAGCAGGTCGGCAACAAGGCCGTCGAAGCCAGCAAGGGCGCGGCCGGCAAGTCGATCACCGGCAAGCTGGAAAAAGAGATCAACACGCGCCTTCTCGACGAAGCGCGCAAGAATCAGTGCAGCTTCAAGAGCGACAGCGATGCGCTAGAGCCCGGCTGCGATGGCAAGGCCAAGAAGCTCGCCAACACCATCCTCGATGCCAAAAAGAAGCTCGCCGGGGCGGGCATCAACGGCTTCAAGTTTGAGGTCTCGGGCCACACCGATACCCGCGGCAATGCCGCCCACAACAAAGAGCTGTCGGCCCGCCGCGCCGCCGTCATGGTCAAGCAGCTGGTGGCGCAAGGGGTGCCGGCTGGCGACATCATCTCCGTCGGCATGGGCGCCGAGCAGCCGCTGGTGAAGCCAGACGATACGCCCGCCAAGCAGGCCAAGAACCGGCGCTACGAGCTGCGCGTTCGGCTGTAAGCGACGCGTCTTTTCTGTCGGTCTGTCGGTCTGTCGGTCTGGCGTCTAGCCGGCGAGCAGGCCCTGCGCAAAGTGGCGGGCCAGGGCCATGATCGTGTGCTGCGGATTGACGCCAAGGTTGGTCGGGATGACCGAGGCATCGGCCACGACGAGGCCGTCATAGCCGTGCACGCGACCGCGATCATCGACGACACTGCTCTCGGGATCGCGTCCCATGACGCAGCCACCGAACAGGTGCGACAAGATCGAAATGTAGGCGCGGGGATCGAGCGGCCCCTCTTCGATGACCGAGATCTCGTCGGGACCGATGCTGTACGGCAGGCCATAGATCACCGGCAGGACGCGACGGGCTCCGGCGGCAAAGTGCGTGCGCGCTACCTGCGCTAGGCCCTTGCGCACCCGCTCCATGTCGGCGCGATCGGCGCTGTAGCGCACCACCGGCTTGCCCAGCAGGCCAGGGCGGACGGTGCCAACCGTCTCGGCGCGTACGGCGATGACCCACATCGCCAGATGTCGATAATCGCGCAGCTTGCTGAGCAGCGCGCTGCCTCCTCCCGACAGGCGCGAGGCCATCATCTCGGGCGGCAGGGCCAGCGTCTCCATCTTGAACCCGGGGTGCTCGCGATAGGCGACCGAGGCCCAGCCCTGCGTCGCGCCGCGGTTGGCATCGATCGGATCGTCGTAGACACCGAAAAGACCAAAGCCCGGATGGGCGCGAAAGAACGATCCCAGCGCTGGAGATCGGACGCCGCTCTGGGCCAGCAGGCACGGGCTCCAGGTGACGCTGGCCGCGACGATGACCGCCTTTTTGGCATGGACGACAAACTCACCACCGCGCTGTCGCGTGCGGGGGTGGCGGAAGCGTCCGCGCACCCCGACGGCGCGGTTTCCCGACAGCAGGATGCGCGACACCGGCGCGCAGGACAGCACGCTGCCGCCGCGGGCCAGGACCTCGGGCACGAAGTTGACGTTCAGGCTCTGCTTGCGCTGTCCGCGACAGCCCTGCAGGCACTGGCCCGATCCCAGGCAGCCCTTGACGTAGCGAGTCATGATCTTGCTCGCGTAGCCCAGCTGATTGGCGCCCCGCAGGGCTGCCGCATTGCTGAGGCCCACGCTCTCGGGCGGAACCTCGGTGGCGCAGAGCTCGGCTTCGAGCGCTTCCTGATGCGCCAGAAGCGGCTGTCGCAGATCCGGCAGGCCGTGCTCGCGCTGCCATTTTTCGAAGATGTCGTCAGGGGTGCGGACGCAGATGGCGCAGTTGATCACCGTCGATCCACCGACGCACGAGCCCTGCACCAGCGGCCACAGCGCCCGCCCGCGTGCCACCTGCGTTCCCCAGTCGTCAAACAGATCGCGCATCGCGCCATAGACCGACGAGGGATAGTTCTCGGGATCGAGCCAGGGTCCGGCCTCAACCAGGGCCACGCTGGCGCCGCCGCGCGCTAGCTCACAGGCGGCGGTGGCTCCGCCAGCGCCTGATCCAACGACGACGTAGTCGACGCTGAGCGAGAGCGGCTCGGCTTGGAACGAGATGTGGCTCACGAGGCTCTCCAGGTATTGGGGTCAGCGGGCAGCGGTGGTAGGCCGAAGCGGGCCCGCACCTCGGGATGCACCCCCCAGCACAGGCCGGCGACGATTTTGAGCAGCAAGAGCAGCGAGCGCAGCGGATAGATCGACGTCTGCGTAATGCGGTCGGCATGTCGATCGAGCAGGCGCGCCGGCAGCAGGAACGATGGCAGCGGCAGGAACACCGTAAAGAGCGGTGTCAGCACGAAGAGCAGCGCCGCCGCGTAGAAGCCCAGCCGAAACAGCGGCGCCGATTCCCGACGGAAGCGCGGCAGAAACTCAGCCAAGCCAGTGTCCGCGATGCCAGGAAATTCCGCGGTGCGCGGATACAGCGCGGACAGCACGTGCGCAAACAGCCAGTTCATCGCCTTGCCTCGCATCCCATGGTGGGGCGGATGCTACCAGAGCCCCGACCGCGGCCGGGAAGGCGATTCCGGCCATCGACGGGGTTCGGGAAGGTCGCGACGGCGGCGCTTAGCGCAGACGTTTCTTGCCGCTATGGGCGGGCTGTGGACGGGGCTCGTGAGGATTTGGGCGGGAACCTGGCGACGTCGGGCTCACCGTCGGTTCAATGCGGGCGAAGCGGGCCGTCACGTTCAGATCCCAGCGCAGCTGCAGGCTGCAGGGTTCTTGGCCCTGACAGTCGCCGCTCCATCCAGCGAAGGCAAAGCCTGGTGCGGCCGTGGCGTGCAGGCGCACCCGTGTTCCCTTGGCGAAGCGCTCGCTGCACAGATCGCCGCAGTCGATGCCAGCCGGATCAGATCGCACCTGCCCCGCCCCGATCTCCCCCTGCATGTCGATCCGCAGACGGACCTTTTTCGGCTTCAGCAACCCGCCCACCGCGACTGCCGCAACCGTCAGCAGCGCCCCCACGCCCAAGAGCCCCCCGACGACGACCATTCCCCGCCGCCGCCCAGCCTGCGATCCCCGCTCGCCCGGCGAGTCGGCCGGCCCGTCTGGCTGGTTCGCCGGCAGCACTGGACCCACGGACGAAGAAAGCGGATTAAGCGGCACCGCCCCGCGCACCGCCACCGGCTGACCATCGGCCAGCTCGGGCAGACTTCGCCGCGAGTCATTGAGGGTCTGCCCACCCGACTTGCTACGACTGCTCGGCTGCTCAGTCAGCACCACCTCATGGTCCGTCGAAGACGCCGCTGGCATCGCCGCCACCGGCCGCGCCAACATCCCCTCCAACTCCCCCGCCACCTCCCCCATCCCCGGCCGCTCGGCAGCATTCTTGGCCAGCATGCGGCGGAGCAGGTGGGCGAGGGGGTCGGGGACTAGGGGGTTACGGTCGCGGATGTGGGGGAGGGGGGCGGTGGCGTGCTTGAGCATGACGGCGTTGATGCTCTGGCCGGAGAAGGGCGGCTCGCCGGTGAGCATCTCGAACAGCATGATGCCGAGGGCGTAGACGTCGGTCCTGCCGTCGATTTCAGTGGTGCCGTCACACTGCTCGGGCGACATGTAAAGCGGGGTGCCGAGCATGGTGCCGGCGACGGTCTTGACGAGGGCGGCCTTGCCTTGTTGTTCCTCGCTGAGCTTGGCGATGCCGAAGTCGAGGATCTTGGCTCGCTCGCCGGCGGCCGCCTCGGGATCGCGGACGATGAAGACGTTTTCGGGTTTGAGGTCGCGATGCACGATGTTCTTGTCGTGGGCGGCCTGCAGTGCCGAGGCGATCTGGCGACCGAGTCGCATGGTGTCGGTGATGGTCAGCGCACCGCTCTGGATGCGATGCAGAAGAAGCTCGCCTTCGAGGAACTCCATGACGATGTAGGCGCTGCCGTCGGGGAGCCGGCCGGACTCGAAGATCGTCACCAGGCTGGGATGAGCTATCAGGTTGACGGCGCGGGCTTCGTTGAGGAAGCGGTTCACGGCCTCGGGAAACTGTGCGAGGTGGGGGTGCAGGACTTTGATCGCGACGCGCTTGCCGATCTCGTCTTGCAGGCCCTCGAACACCTGACCCATCGCGCCTTCGCCAAGCTGGCGGGTAATGCGATAGCTTCCTACGGTCTGTCCGACGCTGAGCATGGCTTCTCGGCAGGGGCTTGGCCCCTATCCCCCGTCGGAAAAGCATATCATTCGCGCGGGGGGCGGGGCCGGACAAAAAACCACGCCGACCGGGACTCGGCGACCTTGGGGCGGGCTGCGGCGTGGTGATTTTCTGACACGACCAGACCATGGGGCGGGTGGTACGGAAGTGGCCGCGCAAAGGCTGCGTTCGTCGGAGGAGTCGCTTGTGTTTGGGCGCACGGATGCGGTAAAGGGGCATCCATGTCTGTGTCGCATGCTTCGGGTTCTCAGGTTTCTTCAGCGGCAGGGTCGGCCAAGGTTCCACCCAGCTTTGAGACGCACCCCAGTCGCTACCGTCACTGGAAGCTCAGCGTCGATGGCGCGATCGCTCGACTGGATATGGCGGTGCGCGAGGACGAGCCGCTGGTGCCGGGCTATCCGCTCAAGCTGAACTCGTACGACCTGGGCGTCGATATCGAGCTGTGTGATGCCGTGCAGCGCCTGCGCTTCGAACATCCGGGAGTGCGGGTGGTGATCCTGGGCAGCGGCCGCGACCGCGTGTTCTGCGCCGGCGCCAACATCCACATGCTGGCGGCGTCGACGCATGGCTTCAAGGTCAACTTCTGCAAGTACACCAACGAGACGCGGCTCTCGATCGAAGATGCTTCGCAGCACAGCGGCCAGAAGTATCTGGCGGCGGTCAGTGGTCCGTGCGCCGGAGGCGGCTACGAGCTGGCCATGGCCTGCGACGAGATCCTCTTGATCGACGACGGCAGCAGCACGGTGGCGCTGCCCGAGGTGCCGCTTCTGGGCGTGCTGCCGGGCACCGGCGGGCTGACGCGGCTGCTCGACAAGCGGCGTGTGCGACGCGATCGCGCCGACGTGTTTTCGACGCTGGCCGAGGGCATTCGCGGCAAGCGCGCGGTCGAGTGGCGGCTGGTGGACGAGATCGCTCCGCGCAGTCGCTTCGCGCAGGCGGTGCAAGCGCGTGCCCAGCGACTGCTGGCTTCGGCCACCGCGGGACCGACGACTCCTGGCATCGAGCTTGAGCCACTGTCGCCCGAGGTCCGCGAAGACGGCGTGCGCTATCGCTTCGTCGAGCTGAAGATCGAGCGCGGTCGTCGCTTGGCGACGCTGTGTGTCCGTGCGCCAAGCTCGCCGGAGCAGTGGCCGAGCACGGTCGCCGAGCTACACCAGCAGGCGCGGGCCGGCAACGTCTGGGCGCTGCGCGCTTTCCGCGAGCTAGACGACGCCATCCTGCGGCTGCGCTTTCACGAGAGCCAGGTCGGGCTGGTGCTGCTGCGCACCGAGGGCAGCATCGAAAACGTGCGCCGCGCTGATGCCGCGCTGTCGGCGCTGCAGTCCGACTGGCTGGCGCGCGAGATTCGGCTGCTGATGGGACGCGTGCTGCGCCGCCTGGACCAGACGTCGAAGACGCTGTTCGCGGTGGCCGAGCCGGGCTCGTGCTTCGCGGGGAGCCTGCTTGAGATCCTTCTGGCTGCCGATCGCAGCTATGTCCTTGATGACTCGGGGGCGCCGACGCAGTTTGCGACGAGCGTGCTCAACGAGGGTGGGCTGCCGCTTCTGGGGGGGCGCAGTCGTTTGGACGTGCGCTTCTACGGCGATGCGACCAAGGTGGCGGCGGTGCTGGCCCAGCGTGATGGGGCTCTGCTGTCCGCGTCCGAGGCCGATGCGCTGGGGCTGTGCACCGTGCTCGCCGACGAGATCGACTTCGCCGATACCCTGCGCCTGGCCATCGAAGAGCGCCTGAGCTTGTCGCCCGATGCGCTGACCGGCATGGAGCAAAATCTGCGCGCTGCCGCCTGCGGCGAAGGCATGGAGCAGCGGATCTTTGGTCGGCTATCAGCCTGGCAGAACTGGATTTTTATCCGTCCCAACGCCACCGGAGAGCGCGGCGCCCTGAGCAGCTACGGCAAGCCCGAGCGTCCGATCTTCGACTGGACGCGAACCTAGCGCCGCGTGCATCGAATACCATCGAGAAAGCGGTAAAGAGGCCAAACGATGTCTGTCGAGCTCTTTGAAAAGATCCCCAACAACGTCAACCTATCGTCGGACAAGCGGCTGCAGCGGGCGCTGGAGCAGTGGCTGCCCAACTATCTTTCCTGGTGGCAGGAGATGGGACCGGAGGGCTTCCAGGCCGATCAGGTCTACCTGCGCACCGCGATCTCCGTCGAGGCGAACGGCTGGGCGCACTTCGACTACGTGCGCATGCCGGAGTACCGCTGGGGCATCTTTCTAGAGCCGCCGGAGCCGGGGCGCATCATCGGCTTCGGCGATCACTACGGCGATCCGGCGTGGCAGGAAGTGCCGGGCGAGTATCGCCAGCAGCTTCGCCGCATCATCGTCACGCAGGGCGATACCGAGCCAGCTTCCGTCGAGCAGCAGCGCCTATTGGGTCAGACTGCGCCGTCGCTTTACGACATGCGCAACCTGTTTCAGGTCAACGTCGAAGAGGGCCGTCACCTGTGGGCGATGGTCTATCTGCTGCATTCCTACTTCGGCAAAGACGGCCGCGAAGAAGCAGAAGCGATGCTGGAGCGACGCAGCGGCAACCCCGACAAGCCGCGCATCCTGGGCGCCTTCAACGAGCCGATCAAGAGCTGGCTCGACTTCTACATGTTCACCATGTTCACCGACCGCGACGGCAAGTTTCAG
>DAORCZ010000420.1:0-7076 GCA_035345735.1 Pseudomonadota bacterium
CCACCGGCAGCAGCTATCTGGTCAACAGCTTCTCGTACACCGCGAAGTCGATGAAGTGGAAGCTGCCAGCGAATCACTACCGCCGCACCGTGGGCAACGTCGACTTCTTCGGTCTAGACACCAACCTCATGATGTTCAACCGCGACGTCGATAAGCAGAAGACCTCGCTGGCGGGCTGGCTGGCTTCGTCGATGACGACGTGGAAGATCGCGTTTGGTCACCACCCGTACTTGTCGAACGGCTCGCACGGGAACGCGGGCAACTACGACGGGCTGTGGTACGTGCCGATCGCCGGCGGGCAGGGCGTGAAGAAGTTCTTCGACGACAACGTCTGCGGCAAGGTCGACCTGTACATCTCGGGACACGATCACAGCCGGCAGTGGCTGACCGATACCTGCCGCGGCACCGAGCTTGCGGTGTCCGGCGCCGGAGCCAGCGCCACCGACCTGCCGGGCAAAAACAAGACCCGTTTCCAGTCGAAAGCGCTCGGCTTCTTGTACGTGAGCATTGTCGGTCGCACCCTGACTGCCGAGTTCATCGACCAGACCGGCAAGTCCGAGTTCACGCGCACGCTGACCAAGTAGGCGTCGCGGCCGTCTGACCGCCGGCCAAGTCGCACGGCCTCGTCCGGCTAGGGTGGGGGCTGGCTGGATGGGCCGCTGGGCTCGGCGGGTTCGGCGTAGGGGGACGACGGGGGCAGCGCGCCGCGAGCCGACAGCGCGCGCAGCAGCAAGCGGTACATCACCGGCAGCACGATCAGCGTCAAGAGCGCTGCAGAGAGTGTGCCGCCGACGATGACGATGGCGATCGGCCGCTGTGTCTCGGCGCCAATGGCGCGGGAGATGGCCGCCGGGATCAGACCCAGCGCGGCCAGGGCGGCGGTCATCAGCACCGCGCGCAGCCGGCTGTTGGCCCCTTGTTCGATCGCCTCGTCGAGGCGCGCTCCCGCCCGGCGCTTTTCTTCGATGGCCGACACCACCAGCACGCCGTTCAGCGAAGCCTGCCCGACGAGCGCGATAAATCCTACGGCGGCCGCGATCGACACCGGCATGTTGGCCAGCCAAAGCCCGATCGCCCCGCCGATCAGCGCGAAGGGAACGTTGAGCAGCACCAGCAGCGCCAGCGCGATCGAGTCAAACGCCTTAAACAGCAGCGCCAGCGTTACCAGCAGCGCCACTGGCACCACCAGCCGCAGTCGCTGCATCGAGCGCTCCTTCGACTCGAATTCGCCGCCCCAGTCGATGACCATGCCGGGCTTGAACGGCACCTGCGCGCGCACGGCTTCCTGCGCTTCTTGCACGAAGCTGCCCAGGTCGCGACCGCGCACGTTCATGCGCAGGCCGATGTAGCGGCGACCGTTTTCTCGGTTCAGCGTGGCCCGCCCATAGTCGACATGTACCGTCGCTACGGCTGACAGGGGAATCAGTGCGCCGGTCTTGGTCGGGATGCGCAGGGCGCTGATGCGCTCGATGGTATTGCGGGCCGATTCCGGCAGGCGCAGGACGACGTCGAAGTTGCGCTCGCCTTCCCACAGCGTACCCACCGGGCTGCCGCCGACCGCGACGGTGATGAAGTGCTGCACCTCGGCCATGCTGAGCCCGAATCGGCCCAGCAGTTCGCGCTGTGGGTGAATCTGCAGCTGCGGCACCGGCGCGCTCTTGACGATGCCAAGATCGGCGACGCCGCGCACCTTGCCGATCACCAGCTTGGCAGCCTCGGCCGTCTCCTGCAGCTCGCGCAGATCGTTGTGATAAATCTTGAGCGCGATCTGGCCCATCTGGCCATAGACGCTCTCGTTGACGTTGTCGCGGATCGGCTGCGAGAAGTTCACGTCCAGGCCCGGAATGACGGCGAGCGTGCGCTTGAGCTTTTCGATCAGCGAGCCGAGGTTTGGCGTGTCGCGTGGCCAGCGATCCATGGGCGCGAGCTTGACGAAAAACTCCAGGTTGCTGGGCAGGGCAGCGTCGGTGCCGTCTTCGGGGCGGCCCAGCTGCGATGACAGCGCTTCGACCTGAGGAAACTGGCTCAAGAGCTCCGTCATGTCCGGCACGATCCGCCGGCCTTCATCTAGCGAGGCGTTCGATGGCAGCGTGAACGTCAGGTACAGCGCGCCTTCGTTGATCTCGGGCAAAAACTCGCTGCCGCGCTGCGACAGGATGTAGCCAGCCACGAACAGCCCGCAGAGCGAGGTGAGAATGACCGCGAACGGCCGCCTCAGCGCGGCCCGCAGCGAGGGGCGATACAGCTTCTCGGCGAAGCGCAGGACCGGCGACTCGCGGTGCTTGGCGCCGCGGTGATAGGCGAGAGTGGCCAGCACCGGGACCAGCGTCACTGAAAACAACAGTGATCCCAGCAGCGCGGCCACGACGGTGTGGGCCATCGGCGCAAAGATCCGTCCCTCGACTCGCTGCAAGAGGAAGATCGGCAGGTAAGCGGCGCTGATGATCAAGAGGGCGAAGATGGTCGGGCGCGCCACTTGGCTGACTGCCCAGCCGATGCGTCCGCGAGGGTCGGTCGGGGCGGCCTTGGGTGGGTGATGTAGCGTGCTGACCACGTGCTCGATGATCACCACGGCACCGTCGACGATGACGCCGAAGTCGACCGCTCCCATCGACAGCAGGTTGGCCGACATGCCGCGCGTGTACAGGTAGATGAAGGCGACGCACAAAGAGAGCGGAATGGTGGTCGCAACAATCAGCGCGGCCTTCACATCCAGCAGGAACACCAGCAGCACCAGGATGACCAGCACCGCGCCTTCCAGCAGGTTGCGACCGACGGTCTCGAGCGTCTTGTTGATGAGCTCTGTGCGGTCGTAAAACGGCCAGACGCGGACGTTTGGCGGCAGGGCGCGGGCGTTGATGTCTTCGATCTTGGCGCGCACGCGGGCCAGCACGGCCGAGGGGTTTTCGCCGCGTCGCATCAGCACGATGCCTTCGACCGCATCGGTGTCGCTGCCGCGGCTGTAGATGCCTTGGCGCGGCGTCCAGCCCTCTTCAACCGAGGCGATGTCGCGCACCAAAAGCGGCGTGCCGCGACGGGTGGCCACAGCAACCTTGCCAATATCACTGGCGGTCGTGAACAGGCCCTCGCTGCGGATGACTAGCTGCTCAGCACCGCGGGTGAGCACACCGCCCGAGGCATTCTGCGAGGCCCCTTCGAGCGCATCTTCGAGATCGCGCAGCGTCAGCCCCTTGGCAGCAAGCTGCGCGGGGTCGGCACGAACATGCATCTCGCGCACCAGGCCGCCGTAACTTACGACGTCGGCCACCCCGTCCACTTGCAGAAGACGTGGCCGCACGACCCAGTCCTGCAGCGTCCGCAGCATCATCGGATCGCCGTGTGTGGGCTGGCCTTGGGCATCGACTGGTCGCAGCGAATAGCGATAGATCTCGCCGATCGGTGTCGATAGCGATCCTAGCTGCGGGGTCACAGCTGGTGGCAGCTCGGCCAGTCGTAGGCGCTCTAGCGTCTGTGAGCGGGCGAACAGCACATCGACGCCGTCGCCGAAGGTCAGTGTCACAAACGACAAGCCAAACAGATTGAGGCTGCGGACCTTGGTCAGGCCAAAGGTTCCGTTCACCGCCCGCTCGATGGGGATCGAGACCTGGCGCTCTAGCTCCTCGGCGGGTTGGCCGGGATACAGCGTGATGATGTTGACCTGGGTATCGGTCGGGTCGGGGAAGGCCTCGATCGTCAGCTCGCGGAAGGCATACAGGCCCCACAGCATGCACAGCACGGTGGCGATGAGGACAGCAGCGCGGCTGCGCAGGGCAGTGGCAATCAGCGCGGTGAACATCGCTTAGCCCTCAACGTCCAGCGCATTGAGCAGGAGTAGGGCGCCGCGGCTGACGACGCGATCACCCGGCTTGAGGCCGGCTCGGATTTCGGTGACGCGCGCATTCTGACGACCCACCGTGACCTCGGTACGGCGGTAGTGACCCGGCTCCACGAGCAGGAACACCACGGTCTCTAGACCGTCGCTGACCACGGCTTGCGTAGGCACCTGCATGACCGTCTTGCCAGCCCGTGTGCCCGAGCTGATATGCACTTCGACAAAAGCGTTCGGGCGCAGGTGATGCTGCGGGTTCTTCGCGCGGGCCCGAATCGGCACGGTCTGTCGTTCGGGATCGACGACCTGTGAGATGTTCTCGATCACGCCGCTGCCCAGGCTGTCGTTGTCACCCGGGATGCGGATGTCCACTGGATCTCCGACCTGCACCGACGTCGCGTCGTGCGGTCGCAGGTCGGCCAGGACCAGGACCTCTTCCAGGTCGGCGAGCGTTACCACCGGTCGATCGCGACTGGGCCCGACGTACTGGCCGGGCGTGGCATCGATCTGCGTCACAACGCCGCCGCGCGGGGCCAGCAGCCAGAACAGGTTGTCGCCAGCCGGCGCGATCGACAGCGACTTGAGTCGTGAGTCGGCAGTGTGGGCCTGCAGCTCGGCATCGCGCAGATCGTTCTTGGCGACCAGCAGATCGTTTTCCGACGCACCGCGGGCCTCGACCAGCACCTGCATGCGATTGGCCAGAGCGCGCTTGGTGAGCGCCAGCGCCGAGCTCGATCGCAGATCGCGCAGCATGCTGGCCAGCTCACCGCTGCGCACCAGCGCTAGCTGTGTACCGGCCGCCACCACCTCGCCGAGCTTGACCACGACGTGATCGACGCGGCCTTCGAGCGGGGCATAGGCGGGAGCAGTGTTCGACTCGATGGTGACGATGCGGGCGGTGATCGGGGGCAGCGGCAGCGGCGCGCCGAGCTGCACGACTTCGGTCTCAAAGGGGATGGGCTGCTGGATATGTGGCGCTAGCCGTACATCCGGCTTGCCCACGGTAAAAGGTGGCGTCGCGTCGCGTGGTGGAACTGCCCCGCGCAGCCACAAGAAGAGGCCAAAGCCGAGGCTTGCCAGACCAGCGCCGATCAGACCCGCGCCCAGCGAGCCGCTCTTCGCGGAGTGACCAGCCGAATGGTGCCCGTGGGATGGGTGCTGCTCATGGTGGGAACTAGACATTTCCTCCCCCTAGCTCGATGAGATCGACGCCGAGACGAAAGACATCGGCGAGCGCAGCCGCTTCCTGCAAGAGCAGCTCGTCGAGCGCGCGGTGTGCTTGGTTGAGATCGGTGAGTGGTACGGCCCGTGCTTCGAACGCCCGACGGATGGCGTTGAGGATGGCTTGACCACGCGGCACAACTTGCTGCTGCAGCGCCAGCAAACGCTGACGCTGGGTGGCCAGGGCCAGGCGCAGGGCTTCGGCGCGCACCGTCGCTGCCTGGGTCGCCAGCTCACGCTGTGCGGCATAGCGTCGGATGCGAGCCTGCGCGGCTTGCATGCCCGCCTGCCCATGATCGAGGAGCGGCAGCGGCAGGCTGAGTGAGACCGAGAGCGAGTGCTGCTGATTGCCGGAGGCGATAAAGCGGTCGTACATGTAGCCGACGCGCAGCGTGGGATCGGGCAGCCACTGTGCTTGCGCCAGACGCGCCTCGGCCTGCGCTCCGGCTTGCAGATTGGCGAGGGCGCGTAGATCGGGCCGCAGCCCAATCTGCAGATCGCGCAGCGGTGCCTGGCTGGGATCCGCGCGCTCGGTCCAGCTGGCGAGAAAGCGCCGGGCTTCGTCCTCGCTGGTGAAGCGGGCGCAGCGCATTCCCAAGATCTCGGCACAGGTGGCTTGCGCGGTCAGCCCGTCGCCTTGGTCGGCAGCGACCTGCTGCTCCAGTCGCAGGAGCTCGATCTCGGCGCGATCCGCGTCAAGCGGCGGGCCATAGCCGGTGCGCACGCGATCGCGAGCCAGGGCCAGGGCCGAGCGCGACTGCGCCGCCAGGTGCTGGTCGGTGCTCAAGCGCAGCGTCGCCAGCGCCAGGTCGCCCAAGATCCGCAGCAAGCGCAGCGCCTCGCGCCGGACGGCCGCCTCGCGACTGGCGTCGGCGGCCTCGCTTTGTCGCTCGGCTCTTGTGATGCGGGCGCCCCGTCGTCCCAGGTCAGGGTGCAGGCTCAGGCCCACCGAGTAGTTGGGGATGTTGCTCAGCGGATCTTGCAGCTCGGGCGGATTCGGCGTGCCGAGCGGGATGGTGCCCACGGCGCCATCGAGCACAGGATTATCAATCAGGCGACTCTGCCTGGCCTCGGCGGCTTTGACGTCGACCTCTAGGTGATCGGCTTGCAGCGCGGCGGATCGATCCCGCACGGCGGCCATCAGAGCCGGCAGATCGATCGCCGAAGTCGGAACAAACTCGGCCTGCGGTTGGGCCCGCGCCGAAACCCAGAGCCCAGGCAGAAGGAGGGCGAAAATACCAGCTAGCAGCGTCGGGCGACTAGCGAACAAACCCAGCATGGGGCAGGCATAGCACGCCCCCCTGAAGGCCGGAGTTTAAGCTTTTGTCATGTCCTATTCGCTGTGGTTGTCGCTAGCCAACAGGCGAGCAATGACCGTGTCCGTGGCGACGCCACCCACTACCAGCTGCGACAGCGCGCTGCACAGGGGCAGACGCAGCCGCAGGACCCCAGCCAGCCGCACGGCTTCCTGAACCATGCTCGGACCGTCGCAGACTCGCCCAATCTTGGCCTGCGCTTCGGCTACCGAGTGGCCGGCCATCAGCAAGCGGCCGAGCTCGAAGTCCGCTGAGCCTCGACCATCGGTGGCCACCACCATCTCGCCAACGCCTGCGAGCCCGAAGAAGGTCTTTTCGCTGGCGCCTAGCGCAACCCCAAGTCGGGCCAGCTCAGCGGCTCCGCGGGTGATCAGGATGGCTCGCGCGGCGACTCCCAGGTTCATGGCATCGGCGATGCCCCCGCACAGCGCGACGATGGCCACGCTGGCTCGCGCGACCTCGACACCGATCAGGTCATGCGTGGTGTAGATGCGCAGCGTCGGTGTGTGCAGAGCATGGCGCGCCGTGGCACAGACATCGTCGAAGCGACTACCACACACCAGGGCAGCGGGTCGTCGCTCTTCCAGGTCCAGAGCCAGCGCCGGGCCCGCCAGTGCGCCCACTCGACGAATCGGTGTCTCGCTGCGGACGAGCTCAGAGATCGAGTGGGCACGCAGGCCCGCGTGGCCGCCGTGCTCCGACCTGCCGTG
>DAORCZ010000421.1:0-7075 GCA_035345735.1 Pseudomonadota bacterium
TGCACCCGCCGATGCCAAGATGGCCGTGCTGATCCTCGGTGGCTCGCAGGGGGCGACGGCCGTAAATGATCTTTTCGTGGCGGCGCTGGAGGCGCTGGGCGCTGACACCTGTCGCCGTCAGCTGCGCATCGTGCATCAGACCGGCGAAAAGGATCGCGAGCGCATCGCCGAGCGCTATCGCGCCCTGGGCCTGTCCGATGACGTCGCCACCGTCAGCGCCTTCATCACCGACATGGCCGAGGCCTACGCGCGCTGCGATCTGATGGTCGGTCGCGCCGGGGCCACCACCATCGCGGAGCTCACCGCCATCGGTCGGCCCGCCTTGCTGATTCCCTTCCTGCAGGCCGCCGACGATCACCAGACCCACAACGCGCGCTTCATGGCCGACTCTGGTGCCGCCGAGCTCCTGCCGCAGACCACCACCACGCCGCGCCAGCTAGCCGATCGACTCGCGGCTTTGGCGGCCGATCGATCGACGCTTGCGGGCATGGCCCAGCGCAGCCGGGCGCTTGGTCGTCCCGCCGCTGCCCGCGAGATCGCCGATCACCTGCTGACCCTCGCTGGGAAGACGCCATGAGCCACGACGCCCCACCCCCACCCGCTGCTGAGCTCGAAAAAGACAGTGGCCACAGTCAACACTCGCCCCTGCCCGTTGAAGTCTCGACCGAGAGCCGCCGCAGCCAGCTCTCGCCCCTGCCATCGTCGCTGTCGAGCCGACACATGTACGCCCGCCCCGACACCCGCATTCACTTCGTCGGCATCGGCGGCATCGGCATGTCGGGCATCGCCGAGATCCTCCTGTCCTTGGGCTATCGCGTCTCGGGCAGCGACCTGAAAGAGTCGGACACCACGCGACGCCTGCGCAGCCTGGGCGGCCTCATCGCCATCGGACACGGCGCCGAAAATCTGACGCTGTTTGCCCCTAGCAGTGCCGACTCGCTGCGCCAGATCGCCGACGACCCAGCGCAAGAGACGACGCCCGATGTCGTCGTCATCTCCAGCGCCGTGCAGCGCGACAACCCCGAGGTCTTCGCTGCGCACGCGCTGCGCATCCCGGTCATCCGTCGCGCCGAGATGCTGGCTGAGCTCATGCGCCTCAAGTTCAGCCTCGCGGTGGCCGGCTCACACGGCAAGACGACGACGAGCTCGCTCTTGACCACGGTGCTCAAGCGCGCGGGTCTCGATCCGACGGCAGTGATCGGCGGCAAGCTGGCCGAGCTCGGCTCGAACGCGCGCCTCGGTCAGTCGGAGTATCTGGTCGCGGAAGCCGATGAGTCGGACGGCAGCTTCCTGCAGCTCCTGCCGGCCGTCGCGGTGATCACCAACATCGACCCCGAGCACATCGATCACTATGGCTCGCTGACCGCGCTGCAAGAAGCCTTCGTCACCTTCGCCAATCAGGTGCCGTTTTATGGCCGCGCCGTGCTCTGCATCGACCATCCGGTCGTCGCAGCGCTGCTGCCGCGGGTGCACAAGCGCTACGTCACCTATGGCCTGTCACCGAACGCCGACTACCGCGCCACCGACATCCACACAAGCGGCCTAAACACGACGTTTACCGCCTGGCACGGTGCGGTGCAGCTAGGCCAAGTGACCGTGCGCATGCCGGGCGTGCACAGCGCCGTCAATGCCCTGGCCGTGCTGGCGGTTTGTGGCTTTCTTGGTGTGCCGTTTGCGATCTATCAAGAGGCTCTCGCCGACTTCGCCGGGGTCGGCAGGCGCTTCACCGTGCGTGGCGAGGTGGCCCTCTCGACCGCGACGACGGCGCCACCGGTGATGGTCGTGGATGACTACGGGCACCATCCCGCCGAGATCCGCGCCACCCTGGCAGCAGCCCGCGCCGGCTATCCCGGCCGTCGCGTCTTGGTGGCTTTTCAGCCCCATCGCTACACCCGCACGCGTGACCTCCTGTCCGAATTCGCGCTCGCCTTTACCGATGCCCAGCGGGTTTACGTCTGCGACATCTACGCCGCCTCGGAAGCGCCGATCCCTGGCGTCAGCTCCAGCCACCTGGCCGCGCGGATCAGCGAGAGCGGCCATCCCGATGCCCACTACGTCGAGAGTCGCCACGATCTGCCGGCCCTGTTCGCTGAGCAGGCGCAGCCCGGCGACATCATCCTGACCTTGGGCGCCGGCGACATCTCGCACAGCGCCGACGACATCGTCTCTGCCCTGCGTGATCGCGCCGAAAAAGCCCGCACAGCGTAGCCCCGCAAAACTTCGCGACCAGCTAAAGTGCCCGTCCCTGTGGAGCGCGAAAAAAACGCAATGCGCATCGGCGTAGACTTCGGCCTGACTCAGCTGCGGGCGGCGTATGTCGAAGACGGCAAGCCCGTGCTGCTGGAGTCGCTGACCGGGCGGCGCTCGCTACCCGCGGTGGTCGGCATTGACAAGAGCGGCCGCCTGCACGTCGGGGACAGCGCCAAGAACCAGCTGCTCTTGGAGCCGGATCGCGCCATCGCTCGCCTGCGACGCCTGCTGGGCACCAGCCAGCGCGTGCTGCTCGGCGGGCAGAGCTTCGCCCCGCAGGAGCTGTGCGCCGTGCTGCTGGCCCAGCTGCGCGACATCGCCGAGACCCGCTGCGGCCAACCGACGACCGCCGTGCACCTCGCCGTGCCCTGCGAGTTCACGCCCGAGCAGCGCGCCGCCGCCCGCGATGCCGCGCTCCTGGCTGGCTTCCGTCAGGTCACGCTGGTGCGCGAGCCCGAGGCGGTCGTCGCCGCGTACGGCATTCGCCCGGCCGATGTCGAGCTGGGGCAGCAGATCCTGGTCTGCGACCTGGGGGCGCGGGCCTGCGAGGCCGCCGTCATCGAGCGCAGCGGTGAGCGGCCGGCGCCTCTCGATATCGATCGCGTCGATCTCATCGACTACACCTTGGCTGCCGAGTCACCGCTAGCCGTGCCGCCGCCGCCCCCACCGCCACCGAGCCTGGTCATCCGCAAGAGCAGCACCGTGGCCGTCGGCAGCGACGTCTGCGATGCCCGCATCATCGCCCACCTCTGCCACTTGTATGAGCGCGAGTTCGGCGTCTCGCCACAGGGAAGCCGCAAGGTGATGGCCCGTCTGCGCCTCGCCGCCGAGTGGGTCAAGCACGCGCTCAGCGAGCGCGACACCGCCCACCTGCGCCTGCCCGAGCTGCTTTACATCGGCGACGCCAGCCTGGATCTCGAAGCCGATATGAGCCGCGAGCAGCTAGAACTTCTCGTCGAAGACGAGCTGCGCCGCAGCCTGGAGTGCATCGAGATCGTCCGCCGCCAGACCGCACACGCCGACCGCACGCTCACCACCGTTCTGCTGTCGGGCGGAGGGGCCGAGATGCCGCTCGTCCGTCGGCTGGTCAGCTCGCTCTTGCCGGTCGCGCCGCTGGATCTGCCCGCGGCCCCCGCCGGTAGCCCAGCCGCGCTGTCGCCGCAGACCGCAATCGCCTGTGGTGCCGCGCTGCTCGGAGCCCGCGCATGAGCCGATTGCCGCGCGGCCTCGAAGCCCTGTTGCGACGCCCGGGTCGGCTGCTCCTTGTCCTCTTGCTCCTCACGCTGGCCAGCCTTCCGCTCTTGCGGCGCCTGAACCTGCAGGGGGATCTCGTCGACCTGCTGCCGCGCTCGTCGCAGGCGGCGCAGACCTTCGCTCGCTTCACGCGCGATCTGGGGGCCGGGCAAGAGCTGCTCATCTTGGTGACCGCTGGCACCGCCGATCGCGCTCGCCTGCCCGAGTTCGCCGACGCCTACGCCGCGGCCCTCGCGCAGCATCCCGACGTGCAGCAGGTCACGCATCGCATCAGCGGCACCTCGCTCAGCTACCTCCGCGACCACCTGTACCTCCTGCTCAACGACGCCGATCTCGACGAGCTTGCGCGACGCCTGCAGCCCGCAGCGCTGGCTGAGCGCGCCTCGCGCCTGCGCGGTCTTCTTTCCGCCCCCGGCGGCAGCGCCATGGCGCCGCTTCTGACCACCGATCCGCTGGAGCTGATCCCGCTTGTCGCCGGTCGTCTGCAGGCCCAGAGCGGCCTGCCTGTCGATGCCCAGAGCGGCTACCTGCGCACCGCGGATGGCAGCGCGCTCATCCTCAAGCTCCGGCCACGCTTCGCACCGCTTGAATGGCAGCGCAGCGAGGCCCTGGTCAAAGACGCCGTCGCCATCGCCCGCCGCCTGGGCGCCGAGCCCGCCACCCAGCCCGAGTCCGGCCCCCTGGCCGATCTCCTGCGCCGCCTTGGTCCGCTGGGCAGCGATCCCCAGGTCACGCGCTTCGCCAGCGACGATACCAAGGGCATTCTCGTAGGCTTCACCGGCGCGTACGCATTTCCCCCTTACTATCGCCGCTGGATCGAGGGCGACATGACGCGCTCGACGGTGCTGTCGGTCGGCGCGGTGCTGCTGCTGTTCGCGCTGTTCTTCCGCTCGCTGCGCATCCTGCCCTGGGTGCTGTTGCCGCTCGGCTTTGCCGGGCTGTGGACGGCGGTGGCCGCGACGTTTCTGTTCGGTCGCCTGTCCGGCGTGTCGATGGCCTTTTCCAGCATCCTGGTGGCGATTGGCATCGATCTGCCGATCCAGCTCTACAGCCGCCTGCGCGAAGAGCTTGCGGCGCTCCCCGGACAGGCGTCGCCGACCGATATCGCCACCACCGTCCGCACCACCACCTGTCGCTTAGCCGGCCCGTCGATCGTCGCCACCCTTGGGCCAGCGGCGGTGTTCATCGCCTGCGGACTGTCGGACTACCAGGGGCTCAATCAGCTGGGCGTCTTGGCCGGCCTGGGGCTTCTGCTCAACGCCGTCGCCATGCTGACCATCTTTCCGGCGCTGCTCTTGCTGCTGCCGCCGCGGCTGTGGTGGCGACCGCTGCCGCCGATCAACGACCAGCGCGGGATGCTGGCGGCGCTCGGTCGCCTGGGCAGTCGTCGCCCGCGCCTGGTGCTGCTGGTCGCCGCGGGGCTGTTTCTGCTCGGCCTGCCGTTCGCGCGCCGGCTGCACTTTTCCGAGCGGCTGTTTGCGCTCGAGCCCGGCGACATGCCCCCCGCCCTGGCGCAAGCTGAGCTGTCGCGGCGCTTTGGTGAACAGCAGCGCTTCATGGTCGTGCTGCTCGCCGACCGCGATCGCGACGCGGCCCTGGGGCGCGCCGATCGCTGGCAAGCCGCGGTCGAAGGTCTGCGCCGGCAAGGATCGCTGCGCGGTTACGAGTCGGTGTCGGCCCTCGTGCCCTCCGACGCGACACAGGCCGCCCGACGGAAGCGCCTGGCCAGCTTCGACCTAGCAAGCGCTGCAACGCAACTGGAAGCAGCGCTTAACAGCGCCGGCTTTGACACCGCGGCCTTTGCCGACGCCTTGGCCCGCCTGCGCGCCGCAGCGACGGAAAATCCCCAGACTGCGCTCTCGCTCGCCGGCCTCGCGGCCACCGAGCTGGGCTTCCTGGTGCGCACCCATGTCGCTGATCTGCCGACCGAGCGCCTGGTCGCGCTGTATCTCTTCGTGCCGGTCGATGACCAGTTGTCCGCGACGGTCGAGCGGCTGCAGGCCCTGACCCGCGACCCGGGATTGGGCGGCTCGCTGACTGGCCTGCCGCTGCTCGAACGCGAGCTGACGGCGCTGCTCTCGGTCGATCTGCTGCGCGTCTGTCTGGCCTCAGTCGCCGCCATCGTGCTCTTGCTTGCGCTCTACTATCGCCGGCTGCGCCCGACGCTGGCTGTCCTCTTGCCGCTGTCGGTGGCCTGGTCGATGTTCGCAGCGGCGCTGGCGCTCTTTTCGATCCCGCTCAACCTCTACAACCTCATCGCCATCCCGCTGTGCATCGGCTATGGCATCGACGATCACATCTTCCTTGTGCATCGGCACGAAGCGACCGAACCGAGCCAGCGCTCCCCGGCCCGCGTGCTGGCCACGACCGGCCGCGCCATCGTCCTGACCACGCTGGCCACCGTCGCTGGCTTTGCTGGTCTGATCCCAGCGCACTTCCTGGGCCTGCAGCACCTGGGCATCGCCGGCGCGCTCGCAGTGCTCCTGTGTTTGGCAGTGGCGCTGCTGGTGCTGCCGGCTCTCTTGCAGGGCTTCTGGCCGAACCGCGACGCTGCGCCTCCCAGCAACCGACCCGCGCCCTAAGCTCCGCCAACCCGCGCCAGCGAGCTAACGCCGCGACTCGGCAGCGCAAGTCGGGGTTCGTCTGCGCACACCTGTTTACCCGCGGAACGCTTTCCGCTAGCTTCGGCGCACTATGACAACTTCGCTTAGTCCTGAGTCCCCGGCGGCCGTCATCTCACCACCGCGTCCGCGCTGGAATCTAAGCCAGCGCGCCGGACAGTTTCCTGTGCTCGCGGCGCTTGCCGAGCGCGTGCTGATCTGCGACGGCGCGATGGGCACGATGATCCAGCGGGCCCGCCTGACCCTCGCCGACTACGAAGGCAAAGAGGGCTGCCCCGAGATCCTCTGCCGCACCCGCCCCGATGTCATCGCCGACATCCATCGCCAGTACTTCGCCGCCGGCGCCGACA
The DNA here is from genome assembly GCA_035345735.1 of Pseudomonadota bacterium. Classification (GTDB taxonomy): domain Bacteria; phylum Myxococcota_A; class Polyangia; order Palsa-1104; family JAEUJZ01; genus JAEUJZ01. Next base: position 6,476 of record DAORCZ010000421.1, read on the forward strand.
TCGTCGAGACCAACAGCTTCGGCAGCACGCCGCTGGTCCTCGCCGAGTACAACATCGCCGAAGAGGCCTTCGACCTGTCGCGCCGCGCCGCCGCCATCGCGCGCGGGGTGGCAGACGAGTTCACCAAGCAGAACCCGCGCCTGCCGCGCTTTGTCGCTGGCTCCGTCGGCCCGACGACCAAGCTGGTCTCGCTCGGCCACCTGCCCTACGACGAGCTCTTCGCGACCTACGTCACGCAGATCCATGGCCTGCTGGCTGGTGGCATCGACATCATCCAGATCGAGACGGCGCAGGACATCCTGGGCGTGAAGTGCGCCGTGCTGGCCAGCCGTCGCGCGATGGAGCTTGCCGGGCGCGAGGTGCCGATCATCACGCAGGTGACGATCGAGACCACGGGCACCATGCTCATCGGCACCGAGATCGCCGCCGCCCTGCCCGCGCTGGAGGCGCTCGACGTCGATGTCATTGGCCTAAACTGCGCCACCGGCCCCGACCTGATGCACGAGCACGTCCGCTTCCTGGGCGAAAACTCGTCGCGCTTGGTGTCGGTGCTGCCCAACGCCGGCCTGCCGCGCAACGAAAACGGCGTCGCCACCTACG
>DAORCZ010000422.1:0-7074 GCA_035345735.1 Pseudomonadota bacterium
CAGCACGACCTGCCGCGGGTTCGAGCGGCGGCGGCCCTGGCCGGCCACCACCAGAAGAACGGTCCAGAGCTCCTGGCCCTGGCCAAAGACCCCGACGAGCACGTGCGGCATGCCTTTGTCGTTGGGGCCGAGGACATTCCGGAAGCGACGCTCCTGCGTCTGACCCAGGACCCCAGCCCGCGCGTGCGGGCCGCCGCCTGCTTTGCGCTTTCGGGAGACAGCCCAGAGGTGCGACAGACCTATCAGCGCCTGCTGGCCGATCCGCACGGCGCGGTGGTGCTGACCGCCATGGTCGGGCTCGACGAGGAGGATGGGGAGGAGGACGACGAAGCGGGCAGCGCCGCGGGGCAGAGCAACGCGTCCGACTCGCCCCTGTCGGTGCGCCTGGAAGCGGCCCTCAAGAGCAGCGATCCGTTGCTGCGCGAAGTGGGGGTCAAGCTGGCCGGTTTCCTGCCCAAAAAGCGCTTTGTCGCTGCGCTGCGGAATCTCAGCCAGCACGGCACGGCGGCTGAGCAAGCGTCGGCGATTGCGCTGGCGGATGACGAGCCCGAGATCCTCGCGGCCATCGCCGAGCTTCTGCGCGCGAGTCCGGCGGCCGTCGTGCTGCGGGCTGGCGAGATCGAGCTCGCGTTTAGCGACAACCCGGGCGCGGTGAAAGCCGCCGCCACCCTGCTTCCCGCGGAGCTACCCCCTCGCGTGCGCCGAGCCGGGTTCTACGGCATGGCGCCGCATCGCGCCCACTGGACCACCCACCTGGGGCCCCTGCTGCACCCTGGCGAGCCGCTGCTCGCCGACCTGATCAGCGAGCTAGAGACCGCACTCGTTGGCGATGAACCCGTCGATGGCGACCTGCGCGATCTGTTTCTGCGCCTCAAGAAGCGCCATCCCGACACCCCCCTTGGGCGGCTCGCCGAGACCGCCCTAAGTCGCTAACTGACGGCTGTCGCATTGGCGGATTAATGCCTAATTAGTCACAAGGTTTGCGAAGAGATTAATTATCAAAACAAAGAAGTTCTCGACGGGATTTTGTGGGTTGTTACTGAACGACGATAGCAGGCGCTGCCAGCGCTGGCGGCCCGCCCCTCTTGGGCGTGCAGCGTGGTGTAGGGGACGGGGGCTGTGGTGCGCTGCGCAGGGCTCAGCGGTGAGTGCGCTTGCCAAACTGCCGCGATAGCCAGGCCTCGGCCTCGGCCATGCCTTCGAACTGCTGACACGGCCACTTGTTGGCGTTGGTGACCCAGTCGAACGCCGTCAGGATGCAGCGGGTCAGCATGTGTTGCGTCACGCGCGCCTCAGCCACCGACGCGGCCTGCAGCGCCGCTTGATAGCGAAAGAAGACCTCGGAGGCCGCTTTGCGCGTCTTCCCGTCGATGCCCAGGGGGTTGAAGGTCGACATGTCGATCAGCCAGAGGACGGGCTTTCCATCGCTGACGATGCGGGCGTACTCGGCGAAGGCCTCTTCATACTCGGGCATGGCGGGGACTGGGCCGTTGTAGACGACGTCGATGATCGGCCGGCGACTGATGCCCAGCGAGATGGCCCTCTTGCTTGTGTGCCAGACGATCTTGCGTGTCATGCCCGCGGCTCGCTCCCGTTCCCCACTGCAGCCTATTTTACGGCGTCGGGCGGCAAGGCAGGTCGCCATCATCCCACCCGAGTGAGCCAGGTCTTTGCCACCGGGGCAGTCGGCTGCGACCCTGCGGGCTAGGCTCGTGACCAGGCTCGTGACCAGGCTCGTGACCAGGCTCGTGATATGACCGCGCAGTCGTCTAAACCAGGTTCGGGCAGGAGGTCGCTATGTCGCGCGGTCGTGAATGGGGTTGCTTGCTGAGTGTTGCACTGCTGTCCGCTTGCGGTTCGCCGCCGGCCGAAGATTTTTCGACGCTGCAGCCCCTGTATTTTTCGGCGCTGAGCGTCTTTGACGAGAGTTCGAAAAAAGACCAGCCGGGCTTTGATGTTCGGCTTTCGCGCATGGCCGATGCCGTGCTCGATCGTTTAGATCGCGGCGAGCTCACCTCGCCGGCCGAGCGTGAAGAAGCCGGGCGCGCGCTGACCTACGCGGGCTTCTTTCTGGTCGCCGAAAAGCAAGAGATCGAGGACGGCTATCTCGCTGCGGCCGATGTGCTGAACACGCCGCGCTATGGCCGTGCCGTGGCCGATGGCGGCAGCGAGCGCGAAGAACAGATGGCGCGCCTAGAGCGCACCTCGCACCTGCTGTCGCGGGCCATGGAGCTACGCCCGACCTGGAGTCCTCCGCACGCGATGTACCGCGCCGTGCGCTACGACCTGGAGGACATGGGACCAGGGGTCAGCGCGCAGATCTTGGACGAGCTGATCAGCAGCGCTGCGAGAGACACCTTCAGCACGTTTACTGCGCTGGCGCTGTTTCGCGATGCCACGCTGCATCCGCTCTCGAAGCCGTATATGGAGCGGCTGTTCGGCGCGGTGTGTGGCCCGCAGCGCTTTGACTGCGACCGCATGGGACCGCCGCCCGTCGATCCCATGGAAGAGCGCTCGCTGACTCGCAAGGTCAACGGCCCGGCGTGGTTGGCCGACTTCCTGGTCCGGCGCGCTGAGCTTCTGCTGGCCCGCGCCGATGCCGATCCGGCGCAGGCCATGCCGGCCTTGGGCGAAGCCATGGGGCGCGTGCAAGCGGCCGCCGCGATTCTGCTGTCCGCGCAGCTTTCCGCAGGGGCCGATGACTTTGCCGTCTACCCAGCGCGGGACGCTCTCGATGTGCGGCAAGATCGCCTGGCGCCGCTTCGCACCGCCATCGCCATGCGCTTGGCCGGAACCGCGGCACCGCCCCCGCCCGAGACCCGCGAGTTCTACGCCAGCCGGCCCTACCGCGCGATCTATCAGTGCACAAGCTGCCACATGCCGCGCCCCAACCTGCCGGCGATGTTCCACGACGTGCCGCGCTAGGAGTCGCTGCAGGGCGATTGCGCCAACACGCTCCTCCTTGAGGATCTGTTCACTGCTCCCAGGGACGGGCAGGCCTGCCTTGCGGGGCGTGCCCCTTTTGGGGGAGGGCTTCGGATTCCGGGATGGGGATTCCTAGCCCGATGGATCAGTGCCTGCAGCACCGGGGATCGTGAGATCGATCTGCTGCCGGCCGGCCGCTACCTCGACTTCCTGCTCAACGGGGGGAAGGCCCTCGACGCAGGCTCGCAGGGTGTAGCGACCGGGAGCCGGCAGGAAGCGATCGAAGCGGCCATCGCGCGGGCGGGTGGTCCAGCGCTCGCCCTCATGCAAGGTCTGCTGCGCGATTGTGATCTCGGCGAGGACCGGCTGCCCCTGCTCGTTGGTCACGCTTCCTGAGATGCTGGGTCCGTTGAGGAATCGATCGAAGAGGAACATCCACGAGTCTCGCACCGCGCGGACCAGAGCCACGCGCTCGTCGGCGGACTTGGGGTTTGAGCGTGCGCACTCCAGGATCAGAGCCAAGGTTCCGAAGCCATGGCGCAGCCAGTCCTGATCGGTGCCGTCCACGGGATACAGGTTCTTCTGAACGGCGAAGTTGCGACCCTGGGGATGCGGAGGCATGGCGGCGGCCAGCGCAGCCGCAACCTCCCAGGCCTCGTTCGGCTCGGGACTCTGCGCGCCGGGAATGGTGTAGGGCGCCAGGATGGCGACCGTTCCGGTGTGATAGGAAATGGATGCCGTGGGATGTTCGCGCTCGGCCAAGCGCATCATGGCCTGCGTCTCGGGCTCGGAAGCGGCAGCCGGTCCACGGTAGTAGACGCTCTTGGGATCCTTCGAGCTACCGCTCTCGCCCAGCGAGCCCCAGCGGAATGGATAGTTGCGGTTCAGGTCGACGCCATCCTGTTCGTCAACGCGGTGATTGTCGTTGTTGTCGCGGGCGTTCTTGCGGTCCCCCCGCGCCAGATCATGCAGGACGCTGTAGACCCCGTCGGGGTTCACTTGCGGAACACAAAAGATGCACAGCTCGTCGAGAAAACGCGAGATGCGGGGATCGTCGGTCTGGCCGAGCAGCGTCTCAATAGCGTCCATGACGACGTCGATGGACGCCAGCTCACCACCATGATGGGCCCCGTTGAGGAACATGCTGGGGCGCGGATCCGACGCTTGTACATCGCGACCGATGCACAGACACAGGATTGGGCGACCCTCGTGCGTGGTGCCCAGTTCTTGCAGGCGAGCGAGAGCGGGGAAGCGCTGAGCATATTCCGTCAGCTTGGCCAGCACCGCTTCAGGACTGCGCGTCGAGGTCGGCATATCTGATCGTATGCCGCCAGCGTCGCTGGGGTCAACGAGCGCCGTCGCCTCTCACCGCCGCGTCGCTGCTTCCATCCCCGCGGGCTGGATGCAATCGAAGACTTCAGTCCCCGGCACTCTGCCCAAGTCATGGACGAGCTTCTCTGCAAGGGAAGGCGCATCGACTGACCGCGCCGGGGCCAACCTAAGCTACTTGGGAAGGTGGACTCCCAAGCCCAGGCCGGGGAAGAAGCGCCCGACATGGCTCGCCCAGGACGCATAGGTTTCGGCGTGGACGCGCAGCAAGTACGGCTCCTCGACCAGACGAACCTGAAGTTCGATAGCAACGATCAGCGCGAGCAGCGCCGCCGCCGCGAGCCAGCTTGGCAACAGCAGCACGAGGCCCAAGGTGCAGATGCACGTGGCGGTGAAGATGGGGTTTCGTACCCAGCGAAACGGTCCCGAGGTCACGAGCGCCGTGCGCTCGCGGGCATCGACACCGATCCGCCATGAGGCCCCCATCGAAAACTGCGCCCACAGCGTGAGCAAAAGGCCCAGCCCATAAAGCAAGCAGCCCATGATCAGCCAAGCGCCCCCCTCAACCGGCCACAGCGGAGGCAGCACACCGCGCAGCGCCAAAATCGGCGCCGCCGCCGCCGTTAGTATCGCCGCGCCAAACAGCAGGCCCGCCACCCGCTCCAGCCCACGCCCCGAGAAGCCGCGAAATCCCGTCGAGCCCGTGCGCCACCACTGCCAAAGCGAGCGCACGCCAAACGCCAAGAAACCAAACAGCAGCCAGCCGAAAAGTCCAAGCCAAGCACCCAGCATGGCCGCACCGTCGCTCATCCTCGCCCGCCGCGCAAAGCGTTTTGTCTAGGTCGGCGTCCCCTGTGACTGGATAACGTGGCGGTCTAGTTTTCGGGGACGCGGAAGCCCACGGCTTTTTCGTCGAGCAGGCTGCCGATGTTGGCGACCTTGGCGTCGTTGTAGCCAAGCTGGCCGACCTTGCCGATGAAGTTGTATTCCAGGAAGCGGACGATCGACGAGTGCTCTAGCTGCACGTGTGAGACGTAGCCCTTTTTGGCGAAGGGACCGATGGCCAGCATGGGAACGCGCGTGCCATAGGGCACCGGCTTATTCTGATCGTCGACGTCGATGGGGGGCGGGGGCGCCACGTGATCGAAGAAGCCGCCGCCTTCATCCCAGGTCAAAAGGATCAGGGTGTCGCTGGCATACGGCGACTGCGTGATGGTCTGGATCACGCCGTTTACGAAGTTGATGCCATCGCTGATCGTCGAGACATTGGGGTGCTCATTGCGCGACGACATCGCCTTGACATACGTGAAGTCGGGCAGCTTGTTCGCCGTCACGTCCTGCGCCAAGCGGCGGAAATCGGCATTGTGCGCCCCGTTGGCAAACTGTGAGTAGTAGTTGAACGGGACATCCGAGGCGTCGTAGCGACAGGCCTGATAGGCCACCGGGTTGGTGATGGCGTTGTACTGGCAGCTACTGGCGATGTTCGGGCAGCTATTCGTGCCAGCAGCCACGGCGTCGGAGTAGCCTTCGGCGTAGATCGTGAAGCTCTTGCCGGCCGAGAGCAGCAGGTCGGCGATCGTCGTACGGCCGGTATAAAGCGTCTTGGTCGCCGAGAAGCAGGCCGCCAGCACCGTGCAGTTCAGCAGGCAGCCGACGGTGTTCGGCATCGCCTTGTTGTCGACGAACTGAAAGTGCGAGATCGCCAGGTACATATCGTTCGAGGACGTGCCGCCGGCGATGGGCTGGAAGTAGCGGTCAGCCAGTGCGTTGTTGCTGGCCAGTGCCCAGTACGCGCCGACCGTGCTGGCATTCGACAGCGCAAAGTTGTTCGGGCTGGAGCAGCTTGGCCCGACGCCAGCGCAGGTGTCGGCACCGCTGGCACCGGTGACGAAGCGATCCATTTTGCCGCCGTTGATCTGCTGGATCTCGCAGGCCTGCTGATGGTCACGATCGGTGCGGAAGTTCTCTGCGTCATCGAGCACGATCGGGGATGCGCCACCGGGCTCTTTGTCGGGGGCGCGTTCGCAGCAGGCGGGGCCGCTGGTGCAGGTCGGATTCGATCCGGCGGGCGCCGTGCAGTAGCGCCCGAAGTACGAATCGAAGGTGTGGTTCTCTTCGACGATCAGCACGACGTGCTTGATGTTCGAGTCGCGACAGACGCCGCCGCCGCAGTGCTGCGCGCCCGGGCAGACCTTGCCGCAGCCGCCGCAGTTTTCGTCATCGGCAGTGACGTCGATGCAGGTGCCGCCACAGGCTGCCTGGCCGCTGGGACATGAGGGCGGGCCGCCCATGTCCATCATCGGGTCGCCGCCATCGGTCGCTGGGTTCCCCGCACCACAGCCCGTCCCGGTCAGCAGGGCTGCCCCCAGCCATACGATCATCAATAGTCCCTTATTGCACATGGAGTCATTCTGGAACAAGCGCCCGTCTGGGCCTATCGCGGATTGCCAAGTGTCGATGATGAATCGGGAATTTGTGCGGATATCAGCGGGGATGGGCCTGGCCGACGCGCAGCGGATGGGGGCGCGGCAGGCTGCAGTGCCTGACCGATGGTCTGCGCCCGCCCGCCCGTGAAGTGATAGACGTTGCCAGTAAGCGAGCCGTCGCAGGGCGTGGTGGCTCGCGAGTCATGCGCCGTCGCGTCCAAGATCATGCCAGCGCTGTGGGGTGGGGCTCGCGGTGACCGTTGGAGTGGCGGTCGGTCGCACGGTGGGCGCCGGGCTGTGCGTACTTTGAGGCGATGGCGTCAACCCCACGGACTGGGATGCGCGACATTCCGTTTTTCATCACGATCAGGAGCTTGGGCCACGACAGACTCCT
>DAORCZ010000423.1:0-7068 GCA_035345735.1 Pseudomonadota bacterium
CTGTGGCGGAGCCGTGCGCATCACTCGGCGTATCTGACCGGACGCGTGCAGCAAGCCCGCGCGGTGCAAGCGCTGCACACCGGCCGCGATCTGGAGCGAGCCCTGCGCGAGCTAGAGCAGGGTGCAAGCAAGCTGACAGAAGCAGGCGATGTGCGCGAGGCGCTGGTGCTGCGCTTGCGCATGGGCGGACTCCTCGAGACGCTGGGAGAATACGAGCGCGCCGAGAGCACACTGGCCTCGATCGATGCGCCCGCCGCAGCGCTGGGGTTGCAATTGCCGCGACGGATTGCCGGCGTACTGCGCGCGCGCGCCTTGATGAATGGCGGACGGCGGAAAGAGGGGCGCGAGCTGCTAAACGAAGTCCTGCCAGCCGTGCGCAGCAACCGCGGAATGTATGCCACTGGCCTGGTCGATCTGGCCGCGCTGGAGTGGCTAGATGGCCACCACGAGGCGTCCATGCAGGCGGCAGAGGATGCACTGCGTGCCGCCAATGCGGATCCGATCTTGGCCACCGCGCTGGCGGTATCGGCGCGCTGTCTCTTGCACTTCGGCGAGATCGATCTGGCCTTGCAGCGAGTGCGCCAGGCGGCGGCGCTGCTGGATGCGGTGATCTGCATCTATCCGGTACGACGCGAGTCGCTGATTCGGCTGGTCTTGGCGCAGGCCCTGCGCGCCGCGGGACTCCAGCAAGAGGCGACCGAGCACCTGCGTGGAGCCCGCTGCTGGCTGGATGATCTGGCGGGACGGATCCACAGCCCACAGCTCCGCCAGAACTTCCTAACCCAGGTGGCAGAGAATGTGGGCCTGCTGCAAGCGGCCGAGGAGCGATAGCTCCCGCGTATTCGGCAACCGAGCGCACGCGATGCAGCGCACAGACGCATTCGGCGGTCCGGCGGCGACGCGCTTGAGCTGCGGAACGGGGCGATGATGTCGTCGAGGATCTAGGTCAGGCCCAAGGCTGACATACAGATGGTCAGCAACGGATTCCCCTTTGGACCGCGCGGATTCAGTTTCCAGGAGCAGGTCGCGGGGGCGGTCTTTGCCGGGCGCTCTATGCCTGCGCCTTGGGACGCGGCGCATTGGCGCGGCGGCGGCCTCGGTACAGGTAGTCAAGGCCAGGGCTGCCGGGGACATCGACGGGATAGGCGACTTCGGCGAGGTTCTGAAAGCGAGCCCCGAGGCGTGAGAGCAGCTCGGGCTCGCGCTGCTCGGACCACATGACCAGGGCGCCGCCAGGACGCAGCGCTTCTTCGAGATCTTGCAGGCCCTCGTCGGTGTACAGGCCCGCATTCTGGGGCCGCAGCAGCTTGCTGGGGCCGTGATCGAGGTCGATGACCACGCCCAGGTAGCCGCCCCCTTCGAGAGTGAGGCCGGGGATGGTGCCGTAGCGCATGCTGCGCAGGTAGTCAGCCAGGCCCATCTGGTGGACGTGCACACGCGCATCGGCCAGCGGTGGTTCGTGGTGCAGCGTCGACAGATGACTGCGGTTCCATTCGATGATCGCCGCGGAGTGTTCGACGACATCGACGCGGATCACGCGCTGGCTGGCCAGGATTGCCGACAGCGTGTAGCCCATGCCGAGCCCTGCGAGCAGGATGGTGATGTCGGTGCGATCGCGCAGCGGGCCCATCACAGAGTTGGCCAACTCCCCCTCGCAGCGTCGGATCGCGCTCGACATGAGGAGCCGCGGGGCCGCCGCCGCCTCGCCGCTGCTCGACGGCTGAACCCAGATCTCAAAGCCCCCCCCTTGCCGACGCAGGATCAGGCCCTCGCCGTCTGGTCCCTGGGCCTCGGCGAGGAGCTCGCCTCCTGACCCGTTGCCGGCCCCATTCCCCCCGGCTGCCGTCTGATGTGCCACATCGCCCCCCAATTGCGCTGCCATCCGCTCGTCTCCCCTATCCGAAAAGAGCCCCCGCGTGGGGCCGCCGGCCGGCTATACCCGCCGCGCCGACTGTGTTATGTACGGGCGTTCAATGAGAAAACAAGTGCTGATGGTATCACAGGATCTTTGCAGGGTTTCCGTCCCTGCGCCCCGCCGAGGTTCGGCAGATGTCTGAGCAGGCTTCCAATCGGGTCGATGTCCGCAACATCGCCATTGTTGCCCACGTCGACCACGGCAAAACCACGCTGGTCGACGGGCTCCTTAAGCAAGCTGGCGCCTTCCGGCGCGGCGAGGTGGTCCGCGAGTGTGCGCTCGACAGCAACGAGCTAGAGCGCGAGCGCGGCATCACCATCGTCTCGAAGTGCACGGCCATCACGTACAAGAGCACCCGCATCAACATCGTCGACACGCCCGGTCACGCCGACTTCGGCGGTGAGGTCGAGCGCGTGCTGCGCATGGTCGATTCGGTGCTGCTGCTCGTCGATGCCTTTGAAGGACCGCTGCCGCAGACGCGCTTTGTCACGCGCAAGGCGCTGGCGCTGGGCCTGCGACCGATCTTGGTGGTCAACAAGATCGACCGCGATGGCTGCGATCCGCACGGCACCGTGAACGCCGTCTTCGATCTGTTCGTTGCGCTGGGGGCCACCGATGCCCAGCTCGACTTCCCGGTGATCTTCGCCTCGGGTCGCAACGGCTATGCGGTGAAAGATCCGGCCGACCCGCCGGGGGATCTGACGCCGCTTCTGGACATGATCGTCGAGCGCGTGCCGCCGCCGCGCGTCGATGTCAGCTCGCCGCTGTGTCTGCAGGTGGCGACGCTCGACTACGACGACTACCTGGGCTACGTCGCCATCGGCCGCATCGAGAGCGGGCGCATCGCCATGGGCGATCGCGTGCTGATCGCCAGCGGCCACGAAGGCGGACGGCGCGAAGAGTTTCGCGTCCAGAAGCTCCTGGCCTATCAGGGCCTGCGTCGCTTCGAAGTGGCCGAGGCGGGAGCCGGCGACATCATCGCAGCCACCGGCATGACCGAGCTCAACGTCGGCGAGACCATCACCGCCATCAGCGCGCCGCGCGTCCTGCCGCCGCTGACGGTCGATGAGCCGACGATCACCATGCAGTTCATCGCCAACAACGGCCCGTTCGCCGGTAGCGAAGGCAAGTACGTCACCACGCGCAACCTGCGCGAGCGCCTGACCAAAGAGATCAAGTCAAACGTCGCGCTGCGCGTCGAAGACACCGATGCCCCCGACGTGTTCAAGGTGTCGGGCCGTGGTGAACTGCACCTCGCGGTGCTCATCGAGACGATGCGCCGCGAAGGCTATGAGCTGTGCGTATCGCAGCCGCAGGTCATCTTCCGCGACGGACCTGAGGGACGTCAGGAGCCGTACGAAGACTTGCTCATCGACGTTGATGATCCCTATGTCGGCGTGGTCATCGAAAAGCTCGGTCGCCGCGCCGGCCGCATGCGCGAGATGGGTCCGGCTGGCCCCGGCCGCACCCGCATCGAGTTCACCATCCCGTCGCGTGGCCTGATCGGCTATCGCAACGAGTTCCTGACCGACACGCGCGGCACCGGCATCCTGAACCACAGCTTCCGCGAGTACGGCGCCTACGCCGGTCCGCTCAAGGGTCGCGTCAACGGCGTGCTGATCGTGCAGGACCCCGGCGAGAGCAACACCTACGCCCTGTTCTATCTGCAGGAGCGCGGTCAGCTGTTTATGGGCACCGGCGAGCGCGTCTATGCCGGCCAGATCTTGGGTATGCACTCGCGGGATAACGATCTGATCGTGAACCCCTGCAAGACCAAGAAGCTGACGAACATCCGCACCACCGCGGCGGACGAGAAGCTGTTCCTGACGCCGCCCCGCGTGATGACCTTGGAAGCCGCGCTGGAGTTCATCAATGAAGATGAGCTCGTCGAGATCACGCCGAAGGCGATTCGTCTGCGCAAGCGCTTCCTAGATCACAACCTTCGCAAGCGCGCCGAAAAGACTGCATCGGCCGTGCTGGAAGACTAGGCCGCGATGGAGCCGCCTCGGGAAGCTGTGTCGCCTCACCCAATCCGTGAGGCGCCAGCGGATGCCTCTCTTCCTCTCCCGCGCGCGGCGGGCACAGCGAGTCGACGCTTTCGTTCGCTGTCAGCTCCCGCGCTGTCGTTTCAGCGCGAGGGCGACCCCGAGCGCGCCGAGTGGCTGCGCACAGCACTCGCCGTGCCCCCGCTGCCGGATCGACTAGAGCCCGACGATCGACTTGAGCTGGAAGGCGTGCTGTGCACCCACCTGTTCCACAGCTTCGCCGGCCGCGCGCATCCTCTGACCATTCGTCATCTGCTGTCCGAAGTACCGCCCGGTGCGACGGTGCTCGATCCCTTCGTGGGTTCGGGCACCGTGCTGGTGGAAGCGGTGCTACGCGGGGCCCGCGCCATCGGTTGCGATATCAGCGAGCTGGCGCTGCGCTTGGCTCGCTTCAAGGCCACGGTGCTGCCCCCAGCCATGGTCCGCGCGCTGCAGACGCAGGCCGAGGCGATCGGTGCGGCCTCGCTAGCCCGCGTGAAAGCCCGCAAGCGCCCGAGCCGGACCTGGGACAAGCCGCAGTTCTACCCACCGCACGTGTTTTTGGAGCTGTGCGGTCTGCGCGACGAGATCGAAAAGCAGGCGGGCCGAGATGCGCCGATCTTTGAGGCGCTGCTCCTTGTGTTCTCGTCGATCGTCGTCAAGGCCTCGCGCCAGCGCTCGGAGACCAACCCAGCGCCCTACGATCGGAAGATCGCCGCCGGCCAGGTCAGCCGCTGGTTCATCGCCAAGGCCGGCGAAGTGGCCCGTCTGCACACCGCGCTGTGGGGCAAAGTGCAGGCCCTGCCGCCGGGCGCGGCCAAGGAACGTCCGCTCTGCGTGTCCGGCGATGCGCGCTCGGTGCTCAGCGACCCCGAAGCACTGCCGCTGTGGGCGGGCAGCGTCGACTGCATCGTCACCTCGCCGCCGTACCTCGGCACCTACGACTACGTCGATCATCACGTTCGACGCTATCCCTGGCTCGGCATCGACCCCGCACCAATCGCTCGCGCCGAGATGGCGGCACGCCGTCATAGCGATGCGCGCCGGCTCGATGAACTCAAGCGCGATCATCAGAGTGACAGCGATCGCTGGCTCAAGGGCGCGGCGCGGCTGCTCAAGCCCGGGGCATCGCTCTACGTCCTCGTCGGAGATTCGCTGGTGCAGGGCGAGGTCGTGCGTGGCGATCTGCCCGTCCGTCGCGCCGCCGAGGCCGCCGGCCTACGCTTTGTCGCCCGCGTCGCCGCCGAGCGTCCGCACTTCCTGTCCGCGGCCAGCCCTGATCCAGGTCCACTGTCGGCCCCCCGCCTCGAACACCTGCTGGCTTTCATCTCTCCACACGCCTAGTCAGGTCTGTCGTTACTATTGATCGACCGCCTGCCATGAACCTCCTCGCGCACGCTCTCTTCGTCTTGCCGCTGCTGCTATTTGCTGGATTCTTCTCCGGCACCGAGACGGCACTGCTCTCGCTGTCGATGGCGCAGCGCGAGGCGATGCGTCAGGCGGAGCAGCAGCCCGGTGGCGATCGCTCAGCCCGACGCGTGCTGTGGTTGCTGTCGAACCCACGGCGCCTGATCACCACCATCATCCTCGGCAATGAGCTGACCAACATCCTGCTCTCCGAGGTCATGACCGACACCGTCACGCAGGTGTTCCAGCTCCTGCCGAGCCGACTCCTAGGTCAGCTGCGGGCCTCGCAGGATGCCATCGTCGCCGTCGCTGCGACCCTGCTGACCGTGCCGATCTTGGTCAGTATTGGCGAGCTGATCCCCAAGACCATCGGCATCAAGCTCAACGAGCGCTGGGCGCGCATCGTCTCGGGCCCGACCTTGGGCCTGACCTGGATCTTGGCTGTGCCGCGCTGGATCATCAGCGCGCTGTCTTCGGCGGTGCTGTTCCTACTGGGCCAGCGCGTGCGCCACAGCGAGACGCCGCACGTGCTGAGCGAAAAACAGTTCCGCACGCTCGTCGATCTGGGCAGCGCCGAGGGCGAGATCCAGCGCACCGAAGCGCAGCTAATCCACAACGTCCTCGACTTCGGTGATCTGACGGTGCGCGAGGTGATGACGCCGGCCCAGAAGGTCTTCTCGCTGCCCTACGATCTGCCGCTGGGGCGAGCGATCGAAGCGGTGACGCGGCAGCGCTACTCGCGGGTGCCGGTGCACCGTGGTCGTCGCGACAACATCGTCGGCATCCTGTTCGCCAAAGACATGGTCGGCGTGGCCGCCAACGAGAGCGGTCGTAAGAAGCTCGCCGACCTCCTGCATCCGCCGCTGTTCGTGCCGCGTCGCGCCAAGGCCGAGCGCGTGTTCCGCGAATTCCAGCGTCGCAAGACGCACATGGCGCTGGTCGTCGATGAGTACGGTCGTCTGGCCGGTGTCGTGACCATGGAAGATCTGCTCGACTGGCTATTTGGCGACATCTCAGAAGCCTTGCTCGCCCCCCCTACCAGCACCGCGACCGGTGGACCGGCCCCGTCGCTGCCGATCCTCGACTCGACCAGCACGGCTGGGGGAGTCCTCGGGCCGCGCTCCGATCCCGGTCAGGCCCGACCGGGCGAGCCAGCCCCCGATCTGTCTGCCGATTCTTCGACGGGGTTGCGTCCGATCTCGCTGACGCCGGCGCCGATTGACAGCAAGGAGGACCCCTCGTGATCTGGGCCCCCTTCATCATCGCCGCCATTTGTCTGATCTTCGAGGCGTTCTTCTCCAGCAGCGAGATCGCCATCGTCAGCGCCGACCGCGCCCATATCCGCAAGCTGGCCGAGACCGGTCAGCGCGGCGCTCGCTACGTCGAGTACTTCTTCAGCCGTCCGCACCGCTTGCTGGCGACGACGCTCCTTGGTACGCAGCTCTCGGTGGTCACGTCGACGGTCGTCATCACGCTGTGGCTGTACCGCTTCGACCGCGCCCACGTCGAGCTGTACCTGATGCTGGTGCTCACGCCGATCATCGTCATCTTCGGCGAGATCGTCCCCAAAGCGATCGTCCGCCATCACGCCAATGCGCTGGCGCCGCGGATGGCGCTGTTCTTGTTCGCTGCGTCGCAGATCCTGCGACCTGGCGTCTCCCTGCTGTCGCGCCTCGCGACCTGGACGCAGCAGCGCCTGGGCATCGAGCTACACCAGCCGCT
>DAORCZ010000424.1:0-7068 GCA_035345735.1 Pseudomonadota bacterium
CAGCTGAGCATCTTTGCCGGCCGCTTCGACCCGAACATCGGCATCGAGTACCGCGTGCGAAAGTCGCCGGATCGCTTCGGCGTCACCCCGTCCTTGCTGTGCCGTTATAGCTGCGGCACGCCGCTCGGCCTGAAGGCCCGCGGTCAGTTCTTCGACGAGCTGATCACCTTCGCGTTGGCCATCCACAACGGCCCCAGCTACATGGAGACCTTCCGCTTCTCCGAGAACACCGACAAGAAGTACATGAAGACGATCTCGGGGCGCGCATCGGTGCACTGCAGCGACAAGAACTACTGCCAGAAGGTCAACGTCGAGATTGGTCTGTCAGGCGAGTTCGGTGGCGAAGTCGACGGCTTCTACGATGTCGGTCAGGGAGAGTTCGATCCGTTTGTTAAGCAGTGGACGGTCGACGTGGATCTGCATGTCGAGTACCGCGGTCTGGAAGTGCGGGCTGAGTACCTAAAGACCGTCGCCGATGGCTATTACGGCAGCGCAACCAAGCCTGCCCTGCCGCGCCTTGAAGCCCAGGGCTTTTACTTCGAGACAAGCTATCGCTTCTTGAACTGGCTCGGCGGTCTGGTGCGCTTTGATCTGCGAGATGCATCGCACATCGATTACTCGCTACCGTTTGCCTATGTCGCCTCTCTGTGGCGCATCACGGCCGGTGCCCGCTTCGACATCAACGACAACCTAGCGGTCAAGACCGAGTTTGTTCACGTCCAGCCGTTCGGCCGGATGGCCGATGGCCTGAACGACATGCGGGTGGCCGCCAGTAGCAGCACCGCCGGTGATTACGCTGCCGACTACTTCACTAGCTCGCTGGTCGTTCGCTATTAGTCTGCCTGTGCTTCTTAGTTAACTTGCTCGGGGGGAGCCCCCATCCCGCGAGGTCGTTCCATGCAGCAACCGACGTCGTCCGACAGCACGCAGTTGGCTTCAACCGCCACAGAGCACGCCAGGGGGAGACGCGCTACCGGCGCTGTCTTTCGGGGGGGCGCTGGGCCCGTCGCTGCCGTCCTTGGGCTGACGGCGCTCGCGGGCTGCGGAGTCTGGGCGCCGCCGGGGGATTGCGGTCCGGTTCTCTCTGCCGCCGAGTGCACGGAGGTGCGCACGCAGCTTGGGCGTCTCGACGACCGGCCGCCACCAGACGCAACCAACCGTTTCGGTCGCTGCCAGAGCGAGGGCAGCAGCGAGTGCTTGCTAGAGGAGGCCGCCGCCAAGCTTGGGCATCGCCTGTTCTACGATCGCTGCTTGTCGATCGACAAATCGACTGCCTGTGTGACCTGTCACGATCCGGAGGTGGCCTACGTCGACGGTCGTGCGCGAGCCATGATGACTGCTCCGACCAAGGTCACCCGCGACGATGGCGTTGAGGTCAACATCCCGCTTCCGCTCATCAAAGGTGAGCGCACGTGGGCCCGCATCCACACGCGCGACGGGGTTGTCCCGGAGACCGATCGCAATGGCACTCCCTTGGCCTACTGGGACTCGCAGACCGGTCAGTGGCTGGGTGTGACTCGCCGTCCCCAGTCGAGCTATGCCGCAACCCCAGGCGGCGCGCCGCAAGGCAGTACGCCTCGACACTCGCCGACTTTGTTTAACATCGCCTACGGCGCTGGCCTGCCGCCAAGCGACGGTCGGCCAGTCTATGGTGCCATCGCCACCCCCTGGGATGGTCGCTACGATTCCTCGTGGTCGCTGGTCGCCGATGTCTTTGAGTTCGGTGCAACTCAGGGCACAGATCGCGCCCACATCGCTCTGCGTGTCTTCCTAAAACACCGCGCCGAATATGAAGCGATGATGGGCAAGGCGCTGCCCGACATGCAGCGCAAAGACGCCGGCAGTGGCAAGTACGTCTACGCTCGGCATGGCTCTCCCACCTACGCCAAGGGGTGCTGGTACGGGGCACCCACCTGCGATGACATGGCCGCGCTGCCACCCTCCTCGACAGTGCGCGATGAAATCAACGACATCTTCGTCAACAGTGGCAAGGCGCTGGGGGCCTTTATGCGTCAGCTGCGGTCAGCGAATGCGCCGTACGATCGCTGGTTGGCCGGCGATACCGGCGCGATCTCGCAGGCTGCTCAGCGGGGCCTTCGGCTCTTTGTTGGGAAGGCGGAGTGCGTCATGTGCCACTCCGGTCCCAACTTCACCGATTGGCAGTTTCACAACATTGGTGTTCCTGCCGATGACGTCGAACGTCGGACAGCAGGAAGCTCAGTAGCCAATGCAGTCGAGGCAGCGCAGGCCTGCTTTGAGGGCTTTGGCCCCAACGCCGGGTGTCCCGACGCCGGTCGCTTCGCATGGCAGCAACGCGCAGCCGGCCAGTGCGAAAAAGATGCCCAGATGTACGCTGGCCGGAACCTGACTTGCCAGCGTGTCGACCAGCCCGAGAGTCTGAATCGCTACGACGTGCGCATGGACTGCTACAGCGCGGCTAGCGACGCCGAAGACAAGGCAAAGATGTGCAATCCGACGACGATTTATCCCGCGGATCGCTGCCTGCGTACGACACAGCAGCAGTGTGAGAGTGATGGGAGCTGCCGCTGGGTCCCGGCCGTCATGGATTCCATGGGCATGGTCACGGCGAAGGAACGTTGTGTCGTCAAGGCCGTTCAATCCGAGCGCGGGCAGTTCAAGACTCCGTCGCTGCGCAACATCGGAGCGACGTTCCCCTACATGCACAACGGCTCGATCTTTGACTACGGCCCAGCGCAGCGGGGAGAGGTCGCAGCGACCGACCCAACGCCGCATCTTCGCAAGGTGGTTGAGTTCTACAACCGGGGCGGCGAGGCCGTGGTCTACGGGACACTCGACTCACAAATTCATCGTCTGAATCTCAGCCCAGCTGAGATCGACGACTTGGTCGAGTTCCTCAAGTCGCTCTCCGATGACTCGTTCGTGAAGGCCAACCCCCATGGCTTCGCTAGCTTTCCAAGTGATCTCCTAGACCTGAGCGACTGTCCGGACTAGGAGCCACGCGTCTTCCGCTCGCGGGCTTGTCGCCAGGGGGCTGGAATCGGTCCTGCTCCAGCGGCTGACCGACGATGGAGCGGCCTCCAAAGATCGCCTCGTCTCGGCCGCCTGGATAGCAGACGGCGAGACGGAAGAAATTCTGCAAATCCGCGCAGATTGTGATGTGTTCGACGAACAAAGCGCGATACAATCGCCCAGTAGCGTGGTATCTGCCTGCCCAGAAGACCCCCTGAGACCTAAGGCCATGCATACGCACCGCGAACCCCTTCTGCGAACACTTGCTCTCGTCGGCAGTCTGCTTGTTACGGGCCCCTTTGGGCTGCTGGGCCAGAGTCCGGCGCAGGCCGAGCCAGCTGGGGGTGATCCCCGCGTCAAGTATCTCTACAAAGCAGTGCCGTGCACGCCGTGTCCCTGCGAGTGCCCCGACAGCCGAGGCCGTGAGCCATCGGTTCCTCCTCCGGTGCCGGCGGTGGTCAGTCCGCCTCCGGTGTCGGGCTCAACGGGGACCGAGCCTGAGGGGGCTGGTCCAGCGCCGGCACAGGTTCGCCCCAGCGCGCCGGTGGCCAAGCCCGTCGAACAGGCGCGCGGCAGCATTGGCGGGGTCGTCGTTCTGCGTGACCGTACAGGGAAAGAAAAGAGCGACCGCTCCGACGTGCTCGTCTATCTGGAGCAGGTGCCGCGCAAGTACCAGGCCCTGCGCAAACCGCGAGCGATGGCGCAGCGCGAGAAGTCGTTTGTGCCCAAGCTGCTCGCCGTCACCAAGGGCTCGACGGTCGACTTCCCGAACGAGGACAAGTTTTTCCACAACGTGTTCTCGCTCAGCGAAGGCAATACGTTCGACCTTGGGCTGTACCGCTCGGGTGAGTCGAAGCCGATGGTCTTCGAGAAGACGGGTGTCGTGGATGTTTACTGCAACATCCACCCCAATATGTGGGCGCAGATTCTGGTGCTCGACAACCCCTTCTATACGACGCCTGGCGGCGACGGAACTTTTGAGCTGAGCAAGGTGCCACCGGGGACCTATAGCGTCGCCGCATTCGTTATTGGCACCTCCTCCCCAGTACGGCAGCAAGTGAAAGTGGAACCCGGTAAGCGGGCCGAGCTGCGGCTGGAAGTCAAAGAAGGCGCAGCCAACCGGCCGCACATGAATAAGTTCAACCAACCCTACGATCGCTACAAGTAGTGCAGCGGAAGTGGACCCATATTGCGCTCTGTTCGATCGTTGCCGGGGCAGCAGCCCTGCTGCAGTGTGACGATCCGCAGCCGGATTTTGGTTCTCCACCGGGGCGCCCCCCCGACCTTGCAGTGCCCGCGCCGCGGCCCGATCTCAGCGAGCGCTCTGACGCGGCAGTCGCCCCAGCTACGCCAGCTCAGCCCGTGCCTGCGAAGGCCGCTCTGTTCGTGCGATCTAGTCGTTGCGGCGAATGCCATGAGAAGTTTCGCATCGAGTGGAGTGGGTCTTCCCATGCTCGCGCCAATCGCACTCCCGCCTATCGCAAGGTGATTGACGCTGCAAGCCCGGCGCTGCGTCAGCTCTGTCAGAGCTGTCATCTGCCGAGCCAAGCCTTCGGTCAGCCCGATGAGGAACCGAATCGCCCAAGTGAAGGTGTCTCGTGCGATGGCTGCCACACCATCAAACAAGTCCAGGTCACGGCAGCCCAGGCCACGGTGAGCTTCGACCCGTCTTCGGGATCGAAGTATGGTCCCATCGTCGGAGCCAGTGGTCACTACTTCCACGACATGGCGTACAGCGTGCTGCACACGAAGAGCGAGCTCTGCGCCAGCTGCCACCACCGCATGGAGTTCCAGCTAGGTGCCGAGAAGAGGGCCATTCCGGTAGTGCTCAGCTATTCGGACTGGCAGAAGTTCGGCAAGGGCAAGCAGTGTCAGGACTGCCACATGCCTTCGCGTGGCACGGAAGAAGTCGCACGTGGATCGAAGGCGCGGCCCAATGTCCCATCGCATGCCTTCGGCGGTGCTCTTGCTTGGGGCAAGCTCATTCGCTTGGAGTTGGCGGCGAACGCCAAGCCCGGCGAGATTGCCGTCGAGATTCAGCACAATGCAGGGCATTCGCTGCCCAGCGGCTACGTCGACCGTCGTGTATTGCTGCGAGTCGAATTCTTTGCCGCGAACGGTAGCAAGCTGAGCACAGAAGAGCGCTCGTACGGCATGGTGCTGGCCGATGCGGCTGGGCAGCCGGCTCCCTTCTTCCAAGCCGTCCGCATCAAGGAAGACCGTCGCCTAATCCCCGGTCGCGTTCACACCGAGTCGATCAAGCTGCCGGTGGCCCCCGCGCAAGTGGGCGTTCCGGCCCCGGCCGCTGTTCCAGGAGCAGCGAAGGTCACTTTGTCTCTCATTGCTGCGGGGACTGCGCCTGAGCTCCGCGCCACGTACGGCGAGCCAGCGCTCGTCGTCATCAAGACCTCGTCGTACCCGTTGCCTTTCCGGATCGGAGGAAGTAAGTGAGGCTCGCCGTCAAGCTTGCGCTGGCCATGACTGCCCTGGTGGCGGCCGTCGTGGTGACAGCGATTTGGTCGATAGGCGTATATCTGCGGCGAGATGTTGAGCGCCAGCTAGCTGCTCAGATTGAGGAGTCGAGTCGTGAGCTACAGCGGGCACAGCGCGACAACCTGCGCCTGCTGGTAGCTCTGAACCGTGGCTATGCCGACGAACCGCGTACCAAAGCGGTCATCAACTCAGCAGAAGTCGACGATCGCACGGTGGCTGATGTGGCCCGCGACATTCGCGAGACGGCTGGCTTTGACCTGATGATCATTGCCAGCCCAGGCGGCGCAGTGCGGGCCAACGTCACAGCGCTGGGCAAACCTGTACTGGTCCCCCAAGGGCTGATCCAGCCTGCTGATGCGCCGGGCATGCGTCGCGAATTCATGGCCAGCTGGCCGCTAGAGAACGAGGTCTACCTGATCGCGGGCAACGCCGTCACCCTCGCAGAGCGGACCGCCGGCATCATCATTGCTGGTTGGGTATTTGGCAACGATCGCGCCGAAGAGATACGCAACCGGACGAAGACCGAGGTCGTGCTGCTGACTCATGAGCGCATCACGGCAGCGGCCATCGACTCGCACCTGGAGGCTCATCGCGTCGAGCTAGCCAATGCCATACATGACGTGGCCGAGCGCTCGCGCGCGAACGCGACTCTGCTCACCATCGCAGGACAGCGCTACATGGTTCGGACAGCGCTGGTCGAAGGTCTGCAGGAGCCGCGAGAAGCCAAGCCGGGGCAGACCTACTTTGTCCTGCTGCGCTCGCTGGATGAAGCCCTGCGATCGTACTTCCAGCTTCGTGGATTCCTCTTCAAATTAGGCTTCTTCGCCATCGCCGTGGCGATCTTGGCCGCCTTGGTTCTGGCCAATACCTTGTCGCGCCGAGTGGCTCGGCTGGCCTCGGCAACCACGCTGGTGGCCGGCGGGGATCTCGACACGAACGTGCCGATTGGTGGCCGCGATGAGATCGGTGCGCTAGGCCGAGCCTTCAATGACATGATCGCGCGACTGCGAATCTCGCGAGAGGAACTGCGATCGAAGGAACGGCTAGAACGCGAACTGGAAATCGCAACCGTCATTCAGACGCTGCTCTTGCCAGCCCAGCCGGCGCTGGATGGTTTCGATGTCGCAGCGCGTATGGTCCCAGCGGAAGAAGTTGGCGGCGACTTCTACGATCTGCACTCCGCGTCAGCTGGGCACTGGATTGCGATCGGTGACGTGTCTGGTCACGGCGTGACCCCGGGCCTGATCATGATGATGGTGCAGAGCATGCTGTCGGCGATTGCGCGTCAGAGCCCCGAGATCGGTCAGGGCTATTCGCCGCGCGAAGTGCTGCGAGTCATCAATGCCGCGCTGCATGACAACCTGCGCACCCGCATGCACGACGACAACTACATGACGATGGTGTTGCTGAAGCACGATGGCAACGGCAAGTTCCGATATGCCGGCGCGCACGAGTCGATCCTGATTCATCGGCGGGCGGGGCACCAGGTTGAGACGTTGGCGACCGATGGCACGTGGCTGGGCTTGCAGGACGACATCGGGCCCTTCGTAGAAGAGCATGAGTTTGAGCTGCGCCCCGGTGATT
>DAORCZ010000425.1:0-7068 GCA_035345735.1 Pseudomonadota bacterium
TTCACATAGGAATAGACGCCGATGTCATCTTTGTTGTGACTGTCGGTGCTGGCAAAAATGGGAACCTCAGCCGCCCGGAAGGCACGCAGCGTCCGCACGCCTGGGCAGCGCCAGCGCTCATCGATTTCGACGCTGGCCTGACGCAGATGGGCGACTTCGGCCAGATCGCGCAGCAGGTTCATCGGCACGGAGTCTTCAGCGATTCCCACTTTGGGAAGCACACTAAAAAGGTGTGCCAGGACAACCTGGGGATAGCGCAGCATCGCGGCGATGGTGGCGCGGACCAGGGACCGCGTGACCTCTTCGGCCGAGAGTTCGCCGGCGCGTAGGCGATGGCGAATCTCGACGGGCTTGTAGCAGCGCTCACCCAGCGGAAGCTGATGATCGGCGGCATAGATAAAGTCGACGCCCGGCAGGAGCGGGGGAACATCCAGCAAGCCTGAGCCATCGAGGATCTTGGCTTCGACACCGACATAGAGTCCGATCGGCGACTGCAAGCGAAGCTGTCGCACCTCGGCGACTAGCTGCGGGACATAGTCGCTGTCTAGCCGGACGTGATCGACGCAGGTCAGGCGGCGCAGACCTCGGCGCTGGGCGGCTTCCAGGTTGTCGCGGACGGAGTCACGGCCGTCCGAGAACGTGGAGTGAACGTGCATGTCTTCCAAGACCGAATGAAGGGGGGCCAGCATGGTGGTTCCTCTGCTGTGGCTCCCTATGCGATTCATATGCCAGGCCTCAGGCGGGCTTTTTCCTCCAGGCTTCGGCGGCGGCTCGGCGATGGAGGAGGGCGGCCAGTCGGCGCCTACCGCTCGGTCTTTGCGACTCCGATCGGAATCAGCCGGGAATCCGCGGCCTTTGCGCGCGCTCCCCGGGGAGGCTGTGTCTGGCACGCGATGTGAATTGGCACTCCGGAAAAGGGAGGCCCACCATGAAGAAGATCCATCAACAAAAGAGAATCCTCGTTACCGGAGCCGGCGGCCCGGCTGCCGTCTCGTTCATGAACGCGCTGCAGGACCCGAGCTTGATCCTGCATGCCGGCGATATCGATCCATACGCCCCGGGTCTGTACCTGGTGCCGCGGGAGCGGCGCCACCTGCTGCGACGCGGCAATCACCCGGCATTTGTCGTGGAGACGCTGGGGTTATGCCAAGCCCAGGGCATCGATATCTTGGTGCCGACGGTCGATGCCGAGCTACTGCCGCTGGCTCGCGCCAGGAAGGAATTTCTGGCGGCGGGCATCGAGCTCCTGTGCCCGAGCGAGATCACCCTGGCTTTGTGCTTGGACAAGTGGGAGCTTCTGCAGGCCTGCTCGCTGGATGTCCCGGTACCTAAGAGCGAGCTCTTTACGGCGCGCGTTCGCTCGCCCGATCAGTTCCCCTGCATCGTCAAGCCGCGTACGGGCAGCGGCAGCCGCGGGGTCATCCGACTCGATGATCTGGCGAGCTTCACGGCCAGTCCGCGGAATTCGAAGCTGCTGCTGCAGGAGTACCTGCCGGGCGACGAATACTCGGTCGATGTCTATGTGGGGGCCAGCGGTATCCTGCATGCGGCGGTACCGCGGCAGCGACTCAAGGTCGACTCCGGAGTGGCGATTACCAGTCGCACCGTAAATGACCCCAAGCTGATTGCCCTGGCGGGGGCGGTGGCGCGCGCGATTAACCTGCGGGGCGTCGCCAATGTGCAGTTTCGCCGGGATCGCTGCGGCATTCCTCGCCTGCTGGAGGTCAACCCCCGCTTTGCGGGAGCGATGTCGCTGACGGTGCACGCCGGGGCCAACATTCCGCAGATGGCCATCGACGAGATCTTGGGGCGGCCCCTGCCGAGCGGGATGGTCAGCTTCGAGGTGACGTCGATGACGCGGACCTTCCGCGATACCTATGTTCCGGT
Organism: Pseudomonadota bacterium; assembly: GCA_035345735.1. Lineage (GTDB taxonomy): Bacteria > Myxococcota_A > Polyangia > Palsa-1104 > JAEUJZ01 > JAEUJZ01. The sequence continues at coordinate 1,888 of DAORCZ010000425.1, forward strand.
CGAAGACATCGCGGTGCTCGAAAAGCGCTTAGCGGAACAAGAGGCCAGGGAAGAGCAGGCCCAGCCGGCGCTGCGTAGGCCGCTTGCGGCTTGGGCTTAGGATGCGGCGTACCGCATAAGCTGCGAAGGCCTTCGGCTCGACCTTGCTGCCCCCCGCCTCGTTCGCTTCCCCGCCTCGGTTGGCTGTTCTCACCCCTCTAGCTTCATTGACTCATCGGGAGCCCCGTGTTCATCGGGAATCTTCTGGGGCTCTCACTTCGCTCTCTCCGCAGAGAGTGGATTTCCTGTGAATTGGATTGGGAATCAGAGATAAGTCGAAATATTGTAATTATGGTTTTGCGATTGGGATATCGCTTGGTGTCGGAGATTGATTGATTGATTGTGCGGGCGGGCGGGGTTAGCCGGCGTGGGCTAGGGCAGGGAGTTCTAAGAGGTGGTTTTCGAGGTCGATGACGATGCGGAGGGCGGCGGCTTGGTCGTTGGCTTGGGCTTGGCGTTCTAGGCGGCTGGCCAGGCGACCGATCACGGGGAAGCCGTAGGACGGGGCGGTGCCTTTCATGTTGTGGGCCAGAGTTGCGATGCGCGAGTAGTCATTGCTGCTGAGCAGACTGCGCAGACGGCTGATGTCGCTGCGGCACTGCTGGAGGTAGGCGGGAACCAGATCGAGGATCTCGGGCGGGACCAGCTCTGGCTGATACCCCGGGCAGCTGGGACGCTCGCCCCGCGCTTGGCTGGGGGGGCTGGTGGGGATCATCGATGGGGAGGGCAGATCCGCGAACTTGGGGGCGCTGTACTCACCGGTTTTGGACGCGGTGTAGGGCGTGGCGAGGCGCTCCGGAAGGAAGCGCAGCACGGTCTCTTTCAGCAAGGGGCGCTGCACCGGCTTGGTCAGGGTGCAGGTGCAGCCGGCGGTGCGGATTCGGGCCCGCTCGGCGCTGCCATCGTGGCCGGTGATCGCGACAATCGGCAGGCTGCTGCGCCCATCGAGCCGACGGATGGCTTGCGTGGCCTGTAGCCCATCGAGCACCGGCATCTCGACATCGAGCAGTACGAGGGCGACCTCCATCCTCTGCACCGCCTCGACGGCTTCGGCGCCGTTGCGGACCTGCACCACGCGATAGTCGCCCACCTGCTGCAGCAGTCGGCTGAGCAGCGTCCGGCTGTCGGCAGAGTCATCGGCGATGAGAACCACCGGGCGCTTGTCGATCCACTGCTCAGCCAAGGCCAGCAGGCGCTGGCGCTCCATCGGCTTGGTGGCGTAGTCGTCCATGCCCGCGTCGAGGCATTTTTGGCGAAAGGCCGGGACGGCGTGAGCGGTGACGGCGACGATGGGGACCCGCGGACGGCCCCCGCGGGCCTCGTTGGCGCGAATGCTGGCGGTGGCTTGAAAGCCATCGAGCTCGGGCATCTCGATGTCCATGATGATCAAGTCATAGTCGGTGGCGGCGGCGCGCTCGACGGCGATGGCGCCATTTTCGGCCAGCTCGGGGTGATAGCCGGCCTTGGTCAGCGCGTGCCAGGCCAGGCGCTGGTTGTCGACGTTGTCTTCAACCACCAGCACACGATGATGTCGGCTGGAGACGAGCTGCGGAGTCTCGCCTTCAGGACTGAGCTCAGCCGTGGAACGGCGCATCCCGCAGGCCCGCTCGACCGCTTCGACGAGGCGCGCATTGGCCACCGGCTTGATGAGGTATTCCGCCTGGCGACGCCGCTGGGCCGGCAGCACGGGAGCCGTCGCCCAGATCGGGGTCAGGAGCAAGAGCGCAGGGCCGTCCTGGCGCTGCGTCACCAGCTGCGCGGCCAGCTCGCGAGCCTCGGTGCGGGACGGGTCGCCGTCGAGCAGTACGACCGCGATGGCCCCCCCGGCCCGCTGCAGGATCTCGCGGGCCTGCCTGGCATTTTCGACCGAAAGGACCTGGAAGCCGCGATGCAGCAGCACGGCGGACATGGCGCTGCGGACAAAGGCGTGCTCTTCCACGATCAGGACGCAACGACCACCGACATCGGCAAGGGGCGGAGCAGGCTGCTGCGCAGGGATCAAAAAAGGAATCTCAAAGTAGAAGGAACTGCCGCGACCGGGCTCGCTCTCAAACCCCAGCGTGCCGCCCATCAGCGACACCAGGGAGCGCGAGATCGTCAGCCCCAAGCCGCTGCCCCCGAAGCGTCGCGAGGTCGAGCTGTCGGCTTGGAAGAAGCGCTCGAAGATCCGGCTCTGAACTTCTTTGGGAATGCCGATTCCGGTGTCGGAAACGGTGAACCGCAGCCGCATGCTGGCATCGGTCGCGCCGGCGCTGCCATCCACCCGCTCTACCAGGAGGCAAACCTCGCCCTGGCGGGTGAACTTGGCGGCGTTGCCGAGCAAGTTCATGAGGATCTGGCGCAGGCGCGTCGGGTCACCCAAGAGCAGAGCCGGCAGCTCCGGAGCGACGGCGCAGATCAGCTCGACCTTGCGGCTGGTGAGTCGTGAGGCCACGGCATCGACGACGCTGCCGACGAGCTGCGCGCAGTCAAAGGGAATGCTCTCGATGTCCAGCAGACAGGCCTCGATCTTCGACAGATCGAGCATCGAGTTGATGAGGTGCAGGAGCGCATCGGCGTTGGTGTGTACGCGGGTTAGGAATTCCTGCTGCTCGGATGGTGAGCGCGAGCTCCTGGCCAGCTCGGTCATACCGATGATGACGTTGAGGGGGGTGCGGATTTCGTGGCTGACCACGGCCAGGAAGTCGGACTTGGCGCGATTGGCGGTCTCGGCCGCTGCCTTCGCCCGCTGCAGCGCGCGATGTGCCTGCTGCTCGGCGGTGCGATCGCGCAGAATGCCGACGTAAAGACGCCGGTCTTGGCTCAGCACTTCGCTGATGCTGACCTGCAGCTGATAGGGGGTCTCGTCGGCGTCCCAGCCTTCCAGGTCGTGGCTGCCGAGAGCCAGCGCCGGCTGAGTCGAGGTCGGGTCGGGGCGCTCGGACCACAGCTGCGAGAGCAGCCCCAGCGAGCGGACATGCTGGTGCTGCACCTGAGCAAGCTCCCGCCGCAGCAGGCGAGCCGCGGCGCTGTTGCAGAGCTGCACAAGGCCGTGCTCATCGACGGCCAGGATGCCTTCGGCGGCGTTGTCGAGGACGGCGCGGAGTCGGGCCTCGCTGTCTTTGAGCGCAAGCTCGGTTTCCTTGCGCGCCGAGAGATCTAGCGAGGCGCCGAAGATCTCGGCGGGCTGCCCGGCCTCCCCCGGCACCAGGCGCAGATAGTCGCTGCGCCACTGGTAGCTGCCGTCGGCGCGCTGGATGCGATAGTCGATGCACAGCGGTCCTTGCGACAACCGCTCGTTCACCGTCGCCAAGCGGGCCCGATCCTGCGGGTGCACGTGGCGCAGTCCGTGGATCGACATGCCCAGCGCCTGCTGCTTGCTGTACCCCAGAACCTGCTCGATGTTGTCGCTGACAAACGTGATGTCCAGGGTGTCGCAGCGGGCGCTGTAGACCAGGGCTCCGGTGTGGGCGAGCACCGCCTGCAGACGGGCCCGCTCATCGGCCAACGCGGCCTGTACCCGCTGTCGTTCAATGACCAGGCCCACCCGCGCGCAGCTCGCCAGCAGGGTGGCCATGGCCTGGGGCTCGACGGGAGAGGGGTCTTGCCGAAAGACCTGCAGCAGGGCTGCGCCTTCGCTCATGCCAGGCAACGGAATGGCCAGCACGAAGCGATACGGTGGCTCCGATGCCAGGGTTTCCGGCACGGTCAGCGGCTCGGAAGCGGCGCAGACCATCTCGCGCGCGTGGTGCGCTTGCTCCACGACGCTGCGCCCCTGGGCGATCGCTGCGGCGGAGCGCGGCGTCTGTCCGTTGCTGGAGGTCGCGACGCAGGCCAGCTGTCCAGCGGCATCCGGCAGCCAGAGGGCCGCCAGATCCCAGCCCAGGTGCTTGACGACGGCGCCGAGGAAGCTCTGGTACGCCTCCTCCAGCGAGTGCGCCTGCACCAGCCCCTGCGAGAGCTCGATCTGCGCCAGCAGCATGCGGTTCTTGATGCTCAGCTCCTGGCGCTGTGCGGCCACCGCCGCGGCCAGGCGCTCGGTCTCGGCCAGCGCATCGTTTTTGGCTTGCAGCAGGAAGAGATAATCGGAAATTGGCTCGTATAGGGGAAAGTCAGATATCAACAAACCGCGCTGTTGTAACTCGGATAGCGAAGAAATCCAAGGAACGCCAATAAATAGAATCATATCCTGCTTAGGTAGCCGGCGTAGTTCGCCTTTAAGTGTTAATCGATTATCAATATTTTCAATCATCACGAGGCTGTTGGCCCGCTGGATGACCTCGGGACTCCATTCTTGGGCAGGGCGCAGCAGGCGGAAGTGCTGAGCAAGCGGTGCCCCCGGCCGCAGCTCCGGGCAGAGTCGGGAGAGGGCGCGGCCGGACTGCGCAATCCGAAAGTCTGGCGAGATCACCAGATGGAAGGGAAAGAGGTCTATCAGATCGACCAAGACCAATCCCATCGACGTGTCGTGACACATGGCAGCACAACCTCTTTAGGCTAGGGCGCCAGGCCCACTGTTTCTGCCGGCCTGCCTGGGCGGACGCATCCGCTGCCGCTGGCGTTCTGATCGGAATCGGAGACAGCAATCGGGCAGGCCACGATGCGGGCGCCTCCCCGGGGCCGGGCATTTACGAACGGGCCCGGATGACTTCAAAGGGCTCGACGCCAGAGCAGTCGCCGTAGCGCCCCCAGTAGCGAGCGGTGGCGCGCACCAGATCGGGCATCAGATAGCGTCGCCCGGCCTGGGTTTGGTAAAGCGAGAGGACTTCGATCTTGCGATCGACAAAGGCGCTGACGTCCACGAAATAGGTGGGATGAAAGTCCACTGTGCTCGACGGACTCTGATAGCAAAAGACCGAGGGCACGGCGCGGGCGGCGACCAGGCTGGCGCGATGCACGGCGCGGTGATCCTGGTGCACGTCGGCCGCGGTATGGGTGTAGACCTGCTGCGGGGCGTAGGTGGCGATGGCTTGGCTGATGACCGCAATGGTCTCGGGCCCTTCGCTGATGTGGGTGTCTTCCAGATCGGCCATCAGAAGCTCGGCATCCATGGCCCGCGCGGCCTGCTCTGACTCGGCCTTGCGGGTCGCGCCGATGCCGCCCTGGCGCCCCTGGCTCAGCGTCAGGATGACCACGTGATCGCCGGCCTGCCGATGGGCCAGC
>DAORCZ010000426.1:0-7065 GCA_035345735.1 Pseudomonadota bacterium
AGCTCGAAGGGCTCGGGGCCGCTGCCGCGGTTGCGCGTGCCGCTGAGCGAGAGCCGAGTCGTCGCGCGCGCCGAGGGCTGAAAGCCGCTGCCCTGGATGCGCAGGCGCAGACCGGGCAGCACCTCCTGGCTGGCTATCGGCGAGAGCGTAAGCAGGCCGGTGCGGGGCTGATGGCTGGTGTCCATGAAGTAGCCCGCTCCGTCGCCGCAGGCCACGACCAAGAAAGAAAGCACGAGCGCAAGTCGCGACAAGATCGCGCTTCCGCGGGCCGACCGGGCAGGCGGGCAGGGGGACATCGCGGCGCTAAAACGGCATGCCATTTACGCGGGCTCCCGGTGAACACTTGCCGACTGCGCCGGTCACCAGATCATGGCCGACGAAGAGCGTGTTGCGATTGAGGTCGGTCTGGCGATTGATCGAGGTCCCAATCGACGAGGTGCAGCGCACGCAGGCCGCCGGATAGGTCACGCTATCGATGATCGCGTTATCGGACGAGCGCAGCGTCACGGTATCGCCGTTGTTGTTGAGCGAAAGACCACCCGAGACCGAAGGCGCCGCGAAGACCTTGACCCGGGCCGGGAAGCCCTGCGGCATGCCGCCGCCGAACACCACGGCCGAGTCGCCGGGCTGCAGGGTGGTCGGGGTGGGAAAGGTAAAACGCACCGCCACGGCGTCGCTGATCGTCGCGCCACCGAGCTCGATGGCCTTGCTGCTGATGTTCACCAGCTCGACGAACTCGTCTTCGCTGGTGCTGATCGTGCCGTCTTTGTTGGGATCGATGCCGGTCGGGGGATCGTAGAGCACTTCGTTGATCAGGATGCCGGGCTCGGCGCCGCAGCCGTTCCGCGCCTCGATGAAGATGCCGGCCAGCGCTTCCAGGCCGCCGGGGTCGCGGGCGATGACCTGCGTGCCAAAGCTGCAGCGGTCGGCAAGCTGCGCCATCGTGGGGTTGAAGGCAAAAGTCGCCGACTTGCCGTTCGGCAGGACGTCGAGCGTGGCGTTCAAAAGCTCGGTGCCGCTCACGATCTGCAGCGTGATCGACTCGTTGTCGTCGTCTTTGACGCTGATCGGCAGGGTGGCGCTGCGGCTCTGCGATAGGTCCAGCAGGATGTTGTACGGCGCGTTCAGGAAGCGAGGGCGCCCGGCTTCGCTGGGCACGATGGTGATCACCACCGACTCGGTGGCGGTCTGCCCGCCGGTTTTGAGGGCAAAGGTCAGCGGCTTGATGCCGACGTCGCTGGCCACCGGCACCCAGCGAAAGATGGCCGTCGCCGTTTCGCTCGCCAGGCTGGTGATCTGGGCATCGGGCAGCATTGGCGAGTCGAGGCCGATTTCGCCAGGGACGGTCCCACGCACGGTGAGCTCCAAGAGCTCGCCAACGGCGACGGTGCGATCGTCCATACCGACAATTCGCGCCGGGACGCCGCCCCCGCAGCCGGCTCCCAGCACGCTGGCCAAAACCAGCCAATAGGCAGTGCGCATGGTCCCCCCCCTCGACAGAGATCCGCAGAGATTCGCGGAGGGTGATCATATCACGCACCCCTGGCGCGCCGCGGCGCCCCCCCCCCCCAGCCGACCGACGGGCGCGGGATCCTGAGTCCGGGCGGTGGCATAGCGCAGCGGGCTTGAGTCGCGGGAAGGATTGGCTAGGATTTTGTATTCCAAAATACGATTCCCGGTCGCTGACCCCTTTCCTGCGGCCGGTCTTTGAGGAGGAGAAGTCCATGCGTATGACTCTGTTTCGCCCCTTGTGCTCGACCCTTGGCCTCTTTGCCCTGGGAATGGCGGCGGCCTGCGGCGAGCCCGCGGAGCCCCTGGATGACCCAGCGCTGGCCGCGGCGATTGAGGCGGATCTTGAGCGCTTTGACAGCAATCCGCAGGCGTTTTTGAACACCCTGCCGACGAAGACGCTGGTCTCGCCAGTGTCGCTGTTCGATCCCACCAACGTGGCCGCCAAGAGCTACGTCGATGCCAAGAACTCGGTCATTCGGCAGGACCCGACTGCCGACGCACCCGGTGCCAACGACCAGGCCAGGAACTTGGTGGACGCGCTTGTCCTGACCAACTTGGCCGACATGCACGCGCTGCGCACTGCCACCCTGCCCGAGTCGCCCTGGTCGGATGACTACTGGGGCCTGTACGCCGGCTCGACGGCCAAGCGCTACGCCGACCCCGGGCACGTCATCACCGAGAACTGGCAGACCAACACCGACTACGTTCGCACCAAGCAGCCAGCCAACCTCGACAACCTGTCGGCGGCCGAAAAGTACGATCTGCTCGTCGGGGACGCCAACAAGACGCTGACCAAGTACAACCTCGACACCGGCAAGCCCTACTTCCAGACTTACGGCAAGGTCGAGACCTGGATGGGCATCTGCCACGGTTGGTCGCCCGCGGCCTTCATGGTGGCGCGTCCGCAGAAGACCATCACTGTCACGGCTGCCGATGGCGTGACCAAGATCAAGTTCTATCCCTCGGACATCAAGGCCCTGGCCAGTGAGCTTTGGGCGACGACCAACCCGCGCGTCAAGTTCATCGGTGGGCGCTGCAACACCAAGACGCCGGCCGTCGACTCGATTGGTCGCATCAAGGATCCGGCCTGCCGCGACACCAACGCTGGCACCTGGCACCTCGCCGTCGTCAACCAGATCGGCAAGGCGCAGCGCGGCATGGTGCTCGATGCGACGTTCGACTACGAGGTCTGGAACCAGCCGGTCTACGGCTACGACTACAGCTACTTCAACCCCAAGACCAAGAAGACCTACAAGACGCTGTCTTACGCCAAGGTTGCCGTCTCGGACTTCCCCGAGGACAAGTTCAAGGCCTATCGCGCTGCCGGTACCACGCACATCGTCGGCGTGTCGATGAACGTCAAGTGGGTCGTCGAGACCGAGCCCAGCCACTTCTCGCCGGATAGCTCGTCGCGTGACGCCATCTCGGGCGCGCGCTATCTGTACACGCTCGAGCTAGACTCGGCGGGCAACATCATCGGCGGTGAGTGGCTACAGAACGCCCACCCCGACTTCCTGTGGACCTCGCCGGCTGGCACGCGCGCCACGGCCAGCAACGAGTCGACGCTGACTGGCACCTGGGATGGCACGACTGCGCTTCCGGCGACCTGGCGCAGTGCAGCGACGCAGGCCTCGGTCGTGGGCACCCCGCTCGGCATCATCGTCGAGACGCTGAGCAAGCTCGCCCGCCAGTAAGCCTATCGATCGCCGCACCCACCGGGGCGCTCGCCCCCGGAACTCCTGACAACTTGCAGCACACAACGCGCCTCCGGCACGGCCGGCGGCGAGCGCCCGGCATGCTTCTTCGACTGACGCGGTTTTTTTCCGAAGACAGAGTGAGGCGGGGGACTTGCGACTAGGCCAGGGCGCGCAGGGCTTCGCGATCCGAGAGGATGACCTTGCGGCCGTCGGTGCGGATCAGGCCCGAGCGCTTGAACTGGCTCAGCGTCAGCGACACCGTCTCGCGCGTCGAACCGATGAGGTTGGCCATCTCTTGGTGGGTGATCTTGAGCGCCACCAGCGTGCCGCGGCTGTCATCGATGCCGTACTCACTGCCGAGGCGCAGGAGAAGCTCGGCGAGCTTGCTGTTGACGTCCTTGAAGATCAGGTTTTCCAGCTTGTTTTCGATCTCGCGCCGTCGCTGGGCCAGGATCTTGCTCAGCCGGTAACCGACCAGACCCTCGCGCTGCACCAGCCGCTCGAAGGTGTTGCGATCGATCTCGGCAATCAGCGAGCTGTCCATCGCTTCGGCCATCTCCTCGCGAGGACCGCCGTCAATAAGACACAGCTCACCGAACAGGTCGCCGGGTCCGCGGTAGTCCAGCGTCAGCTCTTTGCCGTCGCGCGTGACCTTGCTGATCTTCACGCGACCGCTGCTCAGAAAGAACACCGCGCGTCCGGGATCACCCGGCAGGTAGATCACAAATCGTCGCCGTGCCTCGATGAGCTGCACCGATTCGGCCAAGCGCGACAGGGTGTCGTGGGTCAAATCTTGGAACAGCGGCAACTTCTTCAGACACCAGAGAGCTCGCTTTTCATCCTGCAGATAGATACTGGATTCTCGTTGCGCCATGGTCGCGATGGCATATGCCAATCCGCATCAAAGCGCAAGCATTCGTCGTACTCGTTACGTTTCCAATCGCCTTAGTGGGACTCAGCACATATTGTTGGGTTCGCTTAGCGGCTGAGCCGAAACATCAGCACCATCGGCCAGCCCAGGTAGCGCTCGGCGCGCGGCAGCTTGGCAACGTGCTCGGCGGTCATCACGTGCTCGCTCATCTCGCGGATGTGCAGCCCCGAGCGGACGATGGCCATGACGTAGTCGCAGATGCGGTGCGGATAGCTCTTGGGGCAGATCTTCTGGCCGGTGTCGGGCTGGGTGAAGCGGGCCTCGACGCCGCGGATGAGCAGGGCGGGATGCATCAGCGACAGGATCAGCGAGCCCCCCGGCACGAGCACGCGCGCAATCTCGGTCAGCAGCGCCTGCGGCTGCGGGATGTGATCGAGCACCAAGCAGCACAGCGCGATCTCGAAGCTGGCGTCGGCAAGCGGCAGCGGCTGGGTCAGATCGTGGGCGATGAAGCGGATGTGCTCGGCCCCCGGCTTGCGCTGCGCCTGCTGCAGCATGCCCGACGAAAAGTCGAGCGCCGTGACCTGCGCGCCAGCCGCCGCACAGCGCAGCGCGTGCCTTCCCGTGCCGCAGCCGACATCGATCAGCGTGCGACCAGAGAGTTCGTCGAGCGGGCCAAGCAGGCGCTGCACCTCGGGCTCTTCGAGGGGGAGCAGGGGATTGTGGTCGACGTCGTAAATTTCCGACCAGCGGTCATAGCCGCGCTGGGTATCGAGAAATAGCGGCGGGGGCGGCTCTTGCGTCATGGCAGGTCGGGCATCTTACCTGACCGCAGTCGGGGTGCTTGACGTTAGAAACTCCAGCGCGACACGTAGCGCTGCGGCACAAACCGCGGGATGGGCAGCGGCGTCAGCAGGGCGCCTTCTCCGGGCCGCAGCAGCGAGGGCGCGTGTAGCTTCTGACCCGTGCGATAGAAGTGCTGCAAGTAGCGCCAGTCGGCGTACCACCAGTCGCTGAGCCAGCGGTCCAGGTGATAGATGCCGAGCTCGTGCAGCAGGCTCAGGCTGTAGCGCGTGGCATCGCACTCGTAGACACCGATGGCGACTAGCTCGGCCTCCGACTTGCCCGGCTCGGTGTTGAGTCCTAGCAAGCGGTCAGACTCGGAGGTGTTCCACTGCACGGTGTGCCCAAAGAGGTGGATCAGCACGAACAGTGCAACTTCCAGCTCTTGGTCGTAGTCGATCTTGATCTCGGCGCCGTTGAGATCGCCGTTGTTGTCGGCGAGGACATCGGCGATCCAGACGGGCACGCCGTAGCGCGCTTCGATGTGGCGCTCGACGCGGTTGTAGATGACCGCCAGATCTACGCCAGCTACCGACGGATGCAAGCTCGCGGACACCGCGTGATCGTATCACGCTAGCCCAGGCCGGACGGCCGCGCGGCAGAGCCCTACTTCTTGTGCCGTGCGAGTTCTGCTTTGGCTTCGCGACTGCGCTCGTCTTCGCGCTTGTCGAAGTGCTTTTTGCCCTTGGCGACGCCGAGCAGGACCTTGATCTTGCCCTCCTTGAGGTAGACCTCAAGCGGCACCACGGTCAGGCCCGACCGCTGCGTCTCGTCGGCCAGATGGGCAATTTCGCGCTTGTGCAAGAGCAGCTTGCGGACGCGCTTGGGCTCATGGCCGAAGCGGTTGGCGAAGGCGTACTCGCTGATCTGCATCTGTTGTAGGAAGGCCTCGCCGTTTTCGACCGAGGCGTAGGCGTCGCCTATCTCGCAGCGACTGGCGCGCAGCGACTTGACCTCCGACCCCATGAGCACGATGCCGGCCTCGATCGTCTCCTCGATGAAGAACTCGTGTCGCGCCTTCTTGTTGCGCGCCAGGACCTTCACTCCATCTTTGGCTTTGCCGGCGGCTGACTTGCTCATCAGTGGTGAATCCGGTCGAACATGCGGTTGAGCCGTACCGAGGTTTTTTCACCCGCCGACCACCAGATGAACCAGGCCTTGCCCTTGATCAGGTCGTAGTGGACGGGACCCCAGAAGCGACTGTCGTGACTGTTGTCGCGATTGTCCCCCATAACAAAGACGTGCTCGGGAGGAATCGTCCAGGCTTGGCCACAGGCCTGCGAGGGGCCACCCCCACCTTGGTTGTGCACGGTGAGGTAGGTCTCGTTGCCGTTCCACTCGCGGTACGAAGTGCACGGCACGCGCCGCCAGTTGTCACGGGGTCGGTCTTCGTCGTAGTCCTGGTACTCGCAGGCCCCGGGCTGAAGCTCGCGTCGCACCGGCTGGTTGTTGATCAGCACTTGCCCACCGCACACCTGCAGCGTATCGCCGGGGATGGCGACGATGCGCTTGATGAAGTCCTTGTCCGGGTCCTGCGGATAGACGAACACCACGACCTCGCCCCGCCGCGGCTCGCGCACGTGCTTGAACAGCTTGATGTTGGTCCACGGGATGCGGACGCCATACAGGAACTTGCTGACGAAGATGTGATCGCCGACCTGCAGCGTCGGAATCATCGAGCCCGACGGGATCTTGAAGGCTTCGACCAGGAAGGCGCGCAGAAACAGGGCAATCAGCACGGCGACGCCGATCGACTCGACGTACTCGCGCATCGCGCCCTTCTTGCCGGTCGGAGCGTGCGTGTTTAAGGCTGCGTCTAGCTCGTCGAGCTTGGCGTGAACGCGGCTCGGCGGGCCCTCGGCCAGCGCTTGTTCCAGCGCAGTCACTGCGTCTTGCACGGTGGTGCGGGCGGTCTCGGTCAACACCGGACTGCCGCGCCCCAGACGTCGTCGCGCATCGCGCAGGGCGGCGGCGGCTTCGCGATATAGCAACAAGTCGTGCCGGGCCCAGTCGATTTGGCGCCGGAACAGGTTGTACGGGCCGGCAGCCAGCGCGAAGAGTGCCGCCATCGCTGCCAGCGCCTGCATGGCGCGCGGCGAGGGCAAGTGCGACAGATCCATATGATTTGTCGCTGCCACCACG
>DAORCZ010000427.1:0-3108 GCA_035345735.1 Pseudomonadota bacterium
AGGTCGGGAAGGAAGATGTTGATCCGGTTCCAATCGGGCTCGGGGGCGAGCGGAGAGGGGTCCGCGTAATCGGCTTTGAGCACCCGCACCGCACACTCGCCTGCCTTGGTGAGCACCGCGAGCAGACTGTTCACCGGGGCGAACTGGGGATTCGGCGTGGTGGCCTCCTGGTCGAGCCGCGGAGGCAGGTCGGCACCCTCGGTGACGAAGTCGCACAGCGCGGCCCAGCGGCCCCATACCAACCCGAAGTTGCGCTGCTTTGGGAATTTGCCTCCGGCGTCGCCGCCCCAGCGACCGCAGTCGAGGTAGAGGAAGCCCGGCGCCTGATTGCTCGCTCCCTCACCCCGGTTTGCGAGGCAGTCGGCGAGTTTGCGCTGCGGCACGGGGATCGAATGCGCGAAGGGCATCTCTTCGCCGATTCCATTTTCGGTGGTCGCCATGCTTGTCGTTCGCTACTCGGTTGGAGGGTCCTTGCGGTTCCCGCGGCCAAACGACGGTCCGTCCTCAAGTGCGGTGCTTCCTGCTTGGCCGCATGATCGATCACGCAGAGTACCTTGAGCGCATCACGGCAGACTGCGACGCGCAGATTGCGACGCAGCTGCAACCGGAGCCCCTGCGGCAAGGGGCAGGAAAGCGAGGGCTGGCCGTTTTCCGGAGAGTCCCGACAGGCTCGGAAAAAAAAAGCCCACTCCTCGACGGGACCGCAGGTGCACCGAGACCTGAAGCCCGACAACGTCTTCCTACTAGAGCAGGACGGGCAGCAGGACTTTGTGAAGATCGTCGACTTCGGCATCGCCAAGGCGGCGGAGCATGGCATCTCGGTCGCCGACTCGGGGCTGGTCAAACCGCTGTCAAAAGAAGCGCTGGCCGAGCTGACCGGTGCCGAGCTGGCGAGCCCGACGGGCGGATCGAACATCACCATGGCCGGCACGGTGATGGGCACGCCCGGCTACATGGCGCCCGAGCAGATCCAGGGCCACAAGCAGGACGAGCGCGTCGACCAGTACGCGCTGGGCTGTCTGCTCTACGAGATGCTGGTCGGCCAGCCGGTGTTTGAAGCCAACGGGCCGATGACGCTGATGCTCAAGCACGCGGCAGACCCGGTGACGCCGCCGCGCGAGCGACTGTCTGAGGTCGGCTCGCCGGGGTTGCCCGATTCGCTGGATGCGCTGGTCTGCCGCCTGCTGAGCAAAGAGCCGCGCGAGCGCTTCGGATCGATGACCGAGCTTGCGCAGGCGCTGGAGCGCGAGATCGAGATCATGCAGATCCAGCGGGGTGAGCGCACCGTGGTGCCGACCGCGCTGGTGCACAGCATCAGCCAACCGCCGGCTTCGCTACCGCCGCAGTCAGTCCCCCCGGTCGCGTCGCCAACGCCCCCGCCGCCAACGCTGCGCGGCCTGCTTAGCAATCCCATCGCCATCGGCATTGCGGGGCTGGTCCTCATCGCGGTCGCCATGGGCGGAGCGCTGTGGGGTCTGCGTCAGCGAACTCCGGGAGCGGGACGCAGCAACGAAGACAACATCCCAAGCGCCGAGCTCCTGAGCCTGCGCCGCAGCGCGCTGGCCCTGCTGCAAAAGCAGAGTCAACCCGCGCCGGAAGCAGCGGCTGGCAGCGCGTCGGATCCGGCCCTGATTCCCGGCGCGCTGCTTGGCCTGGGACAGAGCCGCGATCCGCAGCAGCGCCCGATCTTGGAAGCGGTGCTCAAGAATGCAGGGGCCGAGCCGGCACAGCGACAAGCCGCGGCCGAGGCGCTGGCGGGCTTGGGCGATCGCGGAGCGCTCCCTGCGCTCAACGAGGCGCTGCAGAGCCTGCCGAGTCCACCCCCCACGCGCGAGCAAGCTGAGCTGCGCCTGGCCATCGCGGTGACGCTGCGCCAACTGGGCGATGCGCGAGGCCAGGGCGTGCTTCAGGAAGCGCTATCGGCCAGTGATCCTGCAACGGCGTTGCGCGCCGCGCTGGCGCTCTGCAGCCCGCAGCCTGCAGCCCTCCGCCAGGTGCTCGATACCGCACTGGCTGCACCCGGGCTTCCGGCGCCACTGCGCCTCGAAGCGCTGAGCTGTCTTAGCCGCCTGGGCGATGCGAGCGGCAAGGCCCGCCTGCAAGATCTCGCCGGACTGCGCGACGGTCAGCCCGCCGCCAGCGCGGGGGAGATCACAGAAGAAAAGCTGGCGGCCATTGCGCATCTGGCCCAGCTGCGGGATGCGGCGGCCGAAGCTCTACTCAAGACGCTGGCGACGCGCCGGGGCAGCCTGCAGCTCGTCGCGGCGCATGAGCTCTCGCGGCTCGACAGCGAGGAGGTGCTGCCGCTTCTGCGCAGCATGGCCAGCGATGCGCAGGCCGCCACCGCCGCGCGCCAACTGGCCCTGGCCGGACTGGCCCACGTCGGTCGCCCCAGCGATGCGCGACGGCTCGCCAGCCTGCTGCCGGCCGCGGCGGGATCGTCGGGGAACAGCGAGCGTGATCCGCTCAGCCAAGGGGCAGCCATCGCCATCGTACAGATCGCGGCGCGTGAGCCTTCGCTGCTGTCGCGAGGAGGGCTCAGCTGGGCTCGCAGCGCATATCTCGATGCCAGCTGGAGCACCCGCGAAGCCGCCGCCACCGTGCTCGCTGACACCAGTGGTAGCGATGCACTGCGCCTGCTGACGGCGCTGTTAGGCGATGCGGATAGCAAGGTGCGGGTCTCTGCCGCCCGGGCACTTGGACGACGGCGCGAACCCGAGGCGCTGGCCTTGCTAAAGAGCGCTCTCAACGACAGTGATAGCGAGGTTCGACGCGAGGCGCTGCGATCGATGGATCGCTTGGTTGTGGCCCTCTCGCTCGCCAAGCGCGGCCAGGTCGGCGCGGTGTCAGCCAGCGAGATCGGCGCCATCGTCAAGACGCTGTTTGAGTCGGGCAGTGCCAGCGAGCAGGTCGCGGCGGCCGGGGTGCTGCTGCGGCTCGCCGACAAGGGGGCGCTCGATCGCGTGCAGGGCTGGAAGAGCGCCGAAGATCCAGCGATGCGTCGAATGTATCTGTCCCGGGTCGCTACCGATCGCAGCGAGCTTCTGGCCGGTCTCAAAGACAGCGTGCTGGCGGTGCGTCTGGCAGCGGCCGAGCGTCTGACCGAGC
>DAORCZ010000427.1:3208-7064 GCA_035345735.1 Pseudomonadota bacterium
CTCAAAGACAGCGTGCTGGCGGTGCGTCTGGCAGCGGCCGAGCGTCTGACCGAGCTGCCCGGCGATGCCGTGAAGAAGGAAGCCCTGCCGGTGCTGCAAGAGGCGGTACGGGCGGGTGGCGTCGAAGCCGTGGCAGCGTTCGCGCTGCTTGCACGCCTGGGCGAACAGAAGGTCCCCGCGACGGCCGAAGGGGCGCTATTTAGCGGCTCGACGGGCGATCGCATGGCCGCGATCGAGTCCCTGGGGCGACTGCCGCCCCGTCAAGCGGTGCCGCTGCTCTTGCGGGCCGCCGGCGATCCCGAGCCGCTCTTGCGCCGCATGGTTGCGGAAGTGGCCGCCGATCTCGGCGAGACAGGTCAGGCCGCAAGCGGCGAGCTAGCCCCCGGTGTGCCGGTGCTGCGCCTGCTGGTAAGCGATAGCGATGCCGTGGTGCGAGCGCGTGCCGAGTCGCTGCTGGGTCGCCTGCTGCAGCAAAGCAGCGTGGGCAGCCAGCAGGCCGGGCTGGCCGATCTGCTCGATGAGGAAGTGGCACAGGAGCGCAGCCGGAAGTCCGCGAGCAGCCCACCGCGCCCACACGACGAAGCTCCGAGCGATGGCGGGCCCCCCGCCGATGCAGCAGCCAGCGGAGCGCCCCCGGCCAACACCGCGAACGCGACCACGACTGATGATCCAGCGGGCACAGAAGGGAAGACCGCGGCCGCCAAGCCCAAGCCGCTCGCGGCGGAGCCCTTCGCCCGCGCCGGCCTGGCCGCCTACGCCGACAAGGATTTCAAGAAGGCGCAGAAGCTCCTCGAAAAAGTGCATTCGCTGTGCAGCCGCGAGCGCAAGGGGGTCAGCGAGTGTGCAGCGCTGACCTTCGAGACCTCGCTGCGCCTGGGGCAGATCTACGAGCAGCAAAAGGCGCTGCCGGAAGCGATGGGCGAGTATCAAAAAGTGCTGCACAGCCCCAGCGTCCCGCGCGGCAAGGCCGGCCTGCGGAGCGAGGCACAGGACGCAGCAGGTCGCCTAGCCAATCGCTTGGGCCAAGTCATCGTTCGCGGCGCCGGCCGCGGCAAGCGGGCCGCCACCTGTGAAGAGACCACGATGTGGATGCGCCCTGGCCCCGCGCTGATCAAAGTCGACGGCAAGCTAGAGCCGATCGAGGTCCGCGCCCAGGCCGTGACCAAGGTTGGCAGCTGTCCCTAACCGCCCCGGCCGCGCTCGATCCAGCCCCGTTCCCCCGGAAGGAGAACCGCATGCAGTCCCCCCCGATCATTCCTCTCGTACAAGATGGTGAAGGCAGCGAAGAAGTGCAGGCGCTGTTCGCGCGCATCCGCGCAGCGATCGGCTTTGTGCCCAACCTGTTTCGCCTGTGGGCCAATGCGCCCCACCTGCTGCCGACGTTGGTGCAGATGGAGACGACGATCTGCGGCTCAGGCAAGGTCCCAGCGCGACTCAAAGAGCTGGCGGCCTATCGAACCTCGGAGCTCAATGGCTGCCCGTACTGCGCCGCCTTCCATGGCCACAACGTCAAGCAGCTCGGCTATGACGCGTCGCAAGTCCAGGCCGTGCAGGCCCCCGCGCCCCCGGAAGCCAGCTTGTTTAGCGAAGAAGAGCTCGCCGTGCTCGCCCTCGCCGACGAGATGACGCGACAGGTCAACGCCCGCCCCGAGACCCTGGATCGCATCCGCTCGCTGTTCGGTGTCGATGGCACCGTTGAGCTGATGGCGACCATCGCCCTGCTCAACTTTGACAACCGCATGGCATTTTCCGCCCAAACCCCGCCCGACGACTTCAGCTCCGTGGGGAGCGGGTGACGACGGAATGAGCGATGCCTGAGCGGATCAGCGTCTATACACGGCCGCGGTGCCTGTTCTGTCATCAGGTCATCGATCTTTTACAGCAAGCCCAGATCGCCTTCGTCACCATTGAGCTCACCGAGCGTGCGCAGCAGGACGAGATCGCGGCTCGCCATCGCGCCACCTCGTTCCCCATCGTGCTCGTCGAGGGTCGCTACATCGGCGGCTATGCGCAGATCCTGCACCTCCATTCGCAAGGCCGGCTCGCCGAGATCGCCGCATCCGGAACACCATCCCCAGCCACGGCGCAAACCCCCAGGCCGCCCGGCGAACCCTCGCCCTCGTCCCACTCTCCGGTCAGCGCAGCGCTCCCCAGCCAGCGCTCACGGCCCTCCCTGACCGGCACCATGTCCCGCCTTCACCAAGCCCTCTCCGAGCCCGATCCCAAGAAGCGCTGAAATCCCAGCGAGAAGGTGTCTACAAATTCCCGGCGCGCTCAAAAACGGAATCCGAGCGGGGATATCCCGGCGCCGAAGATCGAAATCTGCAAGTTTTTGATCGCAGCGCCGTGACTTCGGCAGTGCTGCCTGCTCTTTCTAACTGGCTCCCCTGCAAGAACAAGATTCCCTTCCCATCGATGAGGGCTTACTTCACTGGGTGCGGCGGCGGGTTTGTTTGTCCGGATTCAAGCAATCAGGATGTGTGGCGGGAGGGCGCTCGGCGGCTCGCTGGTGATGGCGGGCAAGTCTTTGAGGTCCTTGCCGACGTTCTCGGGGCCACTTGCGTCCCACCAGCCATGGATCGCCAGGCGCTTGCCTGTCGCGTACGGACTCACTGCGGTCACGAGGTGGACCGATTGGGGGCTCACGTTGAACAGCACCAAGGTGTTGAAAGACGGCGGGAGGTTCGTTAGAGACGAACACCAGTAGAAAGATCCCCCCCACTTCGGTTCCCAGTTCTTCGCCAAGTGCCAGACGAATGTGACGTTTCGCAAACCGTTGCAGTCGTTGTGAGGCAGCTGCAAGTCACCCGGTAAGAATCGGGTAGCGGAAAACGTCGTCTCGCCGCGGCAGTCACGGCGGCTCACGCTCTCCATAAAGGCCTTGGTGGCAGCGCTCGCGAAGATCCTGTCGCACTCGGTGAGATCGGGGGGGAAGAGGTTTTTGCCGAGGATGTTGTGCTGGCGGAAGGCAAAAGTCGGCTGCTGGTAGTCTTCATTGGGTCGCCAGCCGTCGAACTCATCGAGACAGCGGAACATCTTTTCGGCGAAGGCCGGCGCCATGGCATCGCGCAGAATGACGCAGTGGCCCGCTGCCAGCTTGTCGGAGATCGCCCGCCAGAGTTCCGGCTTTTGATACTTCTCGTCAAAGGAATCAAGCAGGGAGGGAGCAGCGCTGGGCGCGGTCGCCTCCACGAGCAATCCCCGACTCAAAAAAGAAAAAGTGAGTGAAGTAAGCTCCTGCATGGACGCAACTGCGTGGAGCATCGCATGCACCTCGGCGATGCTGCGCGGCTCGGCGAAATACATGAGGAGCTGCAGGTGATCCAAGGGAATTGTGATTTCGCGATCTGCAATCTTTGCCTGAGCCTTAATTGCACTAAGAATTCGGAAGCTAAGCTGCGGGGCCAGACAGTAGTGCACCAAAGGGGGTGATGGCGTCTTTCTCTTCATCTTCCCAGAGACCTCCTCCGTCATTTTCCCCGATCAATCAGGCCGGTACAATGCCCGCTTCGCCGGGAGAGGCTGGCCCGTAAAGGCGGCTGCGTGGCTGAGTATTGCGGACCAACTGGTCAGCGAACGCGCCCCGTCACTTTGCAGAGGCCGATGGCCGGGCCCGCAGCCCGAATCTTGGCTGACGACTCACCGTTAGCAATTTGCGTTTGCTGCGTCGGGGAGAGCTGCCACTGGAGGTTGGCAGGAAGGGCGTAGGCCACCGCGTCTTGACCCGTACTGCCCCGCTTGCGCAGCCCCAGGCAGGGGGCGTCGCCTTGCGGGGTCGACTGCGAGTCCTTGCGGGCGCCGGGACTCCTGATATGAGGCGACCCGTCAAGGTATCTGAAGCAGTGTCTGCTTCGAT
>DAORCZ010000428.1:0-7051 GCA_035345735.1 Pseudomonadota bacterium
GCAGCTGGGGCATGAGCGAGAAGCTAGGGCCGCTCACCTTCGGCCGGCGCGAGGAACACGTCTTCCTCGGTCGCGAGATTGGCCAGAGCCAGAACTACTCGGAAGAGACCGCGCAGATCATCGACTCGGAGGTCAAGCGCATCGTCCTGCACCAGTACGGTCAGGCTCGCCAGCTTTTGGAGAGCCACATCGATCAGCTCAAGGGGCTGGCTGAGGCCCTGCTGACCAATGAGACGCTGTCGGGTGACGACATCGATGTGGTCATCAAGGGCGGCACCCTGCCGCAGCGTCCCAGCCGCCCGCTCAGCAACCGCAGCGATGCCAGCCCCGGCGCATCCAGCCCCGCCCCCGGCCTGCTTGGCCCGGGCCTGCTGACCCCGCCCACTCCCGAAAAAGCCTAGCCAGCGACTCGCTACGCCCTACTCAATGGCCGGGGGACTGCCGCCTGGTTGCAGCCCGCTCGGCACGCTGGCCGGCACACCTGGTAGCTGGCTGAGATCGCTTAAGCCTTCCTGTAGGAATACCAAGAGCTTCCGTTTCTCGTCGCTGCTTAGACCCAAGGGCCCTGGCTGCAACACGAAGTCAAGGTTGGGTACGATGTAGCCACGGGCCTCGGGTCCACGGTCGTAAAAGTCGATGACCTGCTCAAGCGTGTCGAACGCGCCGTTGTGCATGTAGGGTGCGGTCTTGTCGATGTTCCGCAGCGTCGGGGCTTTGAAGGCGTGGCGGAATTCTTGGACATCGCTCTCGGGTAGACCACTGACGCCGCCACGTCCGAGGTCGCGTGTGAGCGCCGCCTGTCCGCGCTCGGGAACGCCGGTGATGCGGAACTCGGTGTTGACGAACGATGGGCCCTCGGTCCCGGCGAACAGCGGCAAGTAGTGGCAGCGACTGCAGCGCGCTTTGCCGAAGTAGAGCTCAAAGCCCTCGGCGGCCTCGCTGGACAGCGCCTGCTCGTTCCCTGCGAGGTAACGGTCTACTGGGGCGGCATTGGCGGTCACGCTGCGCAGAAAGCTGGCAAGCGCCCGCCGCAGAGCATGCTCGTCCACCTCGGCGTTGTAGGCGGCGCGAAACCGACTGACGTACTCAGGAACCGCCGCCACATCGCGCACCGCCTGTTCCCGCGAGGACCCCATTTCCAGCGCATTCTCAACCGGCATCAAGGCCAAGGTTTCGAGGCTGTCAGCCCGCCCATCCCAAAACTGGCTGTGCTGAAAGCGGACATTAAAGATCGTGGGCGTTGAGCGCGGCAGCACCCCTCCCTGCGCCTGCGCCAACGCCGCACCCAGATGACGGCCATCGGCCAGCGCACGCTCGGGCAGATGGCAGCTGCCGCAAGCCACACGACGGTTTTGCGACAGGATGGGGTCAAAAAACAGCAAGCGTCCAAGCTCGATACGCTCGGGGCTCCCCTGGTTGTCAGCTGGAATCGGAAACGCGTCCTCGGGGAACCGCGTGAGCGACTGCCCCAGCATCGGTGTCGCCGGCCCACTACAACCCGCTGTGGTCAACCCAATCGCCGCCAAGGTAAAGAGCGCACAGGTCGAGATCCTTGCCCCGATGTTCGACAGCATCTCCCTACCCTACCATCGGCCATCGCGTCCCCGTGCCGCGACGTAGGAGCCCCCAGCCCGGACCTCGCATGCTACCTTCGCAGTGTGGCGGGGATGCAGCGGCAGCGCGAGGGGACTGGGCGGACCGAGCGCGGGGAGGAGGGAGCCCAGGGCCCGGGAAGTGGGCTTGACCGAACGCTGGCCGGTGAGCGCGGGGATGATCTGGGCCAAGAGCGAGCCGGCTCCAGCGCCCCTCGCCCCTTTGTCACGCGCCTGATCCGCGATCCCAGCCCGGGCTTTGTCGGCCGTAGCTCCGAGATCGAGCGCCTGGCACGTACGCTGCGGCCAGCGACAGGTCCGGTCGCGCTGGTCTCTTCTGCGCGGGGCCTCGCTGGGATCGGCAAGAGCGAGCTGTGCTGTAAGGTGGCCCACGATCTACAGGCCGTTCTGCCGCTGCAGGTCTGGCTGGATCTACGTGGCTCAACAGAACAACCGCTCCGCCCAGAGCAGGCTGTGGAGCGAGTTTTGCGCTTCCTAGTCGGCCCCCTGCCACGCCTGCCAAGCGAGCCTGAGGCGCTACTTTCGCTGTATCGCAGCAAGCTATCTGGTCAGCGCGCCTTGATTATTGCCGACGACATCCGCGACGGCGCAGCCCTGCGTGCGTTGCTGCCGCCACCTGGCTGCGCCCTCCTGGCCACCAGCCGCAACCGTGTCCCGCTCACCCAGATCGGCGTGGCCAGCAGCTACACACTGGAGCTCGATGGTCTGCCGCTCTCCGACGCCTCCCAGCTCCTGCGCAGCCTGTGTCCCCGCCTGACGAGCAGCCAAGCCAGCGAGCTTTCGCATCGCTGTGTGCAAGCTCCGCTGGCGCTGGGGCTGATCGGGCAGTTGCTGCGCGAAGACCCCCGCCTAGTGCCCGGAGACGTCCTGGCCAAGCTGGAGAGTGAGCGAGCCCGCCTCGAAAGCCTACGCCCCGGCGAGGGCAGTGCGCACGATCTCATGGCGGTGGTTGCCGTGGCCTATCGCAGCATCGATCCGTGGGGCCGACAGCTCTTAAGCCGCATGGCCGTGCTGCCCCTGCCCTTCGACGCCGCGAGTCTGTCGGCGATCGCCGAGTTGCCGCCGCACGCCTCGCCCTTGCCCGATGTGCTGCGCCGGCTGGGACGCAGCGGGCTGTTGGAATTCGATAACCGCAGTGGCCTTTACCGTATGCATGAGCTGGTGCGGCAGTACGCCCAGACGCAGAGCGAGCCCGGGCATGAGCGACTGGTGCGCGACCTGCACGTCACTCATCTAACCGGGGTGCTGGCGAGCGCCGAGACGCGTTCCCGCCAAGGCACGGAGGCTCTGGCCGACGCACTATCTCTATTTGACAGTCAGCGAGCCCACTTCGAAGCGGCGCAGGCCTGGGTGCTGAGTGCACCGCCCGACAGCTCGACCCCTGAGGCCCCTCGGTTGCGTGGCTATACCGGGCTAGCGCTAGCCAGCGGTGGCCTGCTTGCGCAGCGCGTGGCGCCCCGTCAGCGAGGCCGCTGGATCGAAGGTGCACTCGCCGCGGCGCGCCGCCTTGCGGAACCCGTTGTCGAGGCTGGCCTGCTGCTGCTGCTCGGCCAGATACAGCGCGAGCTAGGACAGTCTAGCCAAGCCAAGCAGAGCTATGCCCAGTGCCTACAGTTGGCCAAGACCGCCGGACAGCGCGGGCTTGTCATGCGGGCAGCCGCCAGCTTAGGTCACAGCCTGCTCGACGCCGGAGAAGCAATACAGGCCATCGAGCACTTCGAAGCCAGCCTTGCGCTAGCCCAGGGGCTCAGCGACCTGCGAGCCGAGAGCACGCTCCTGTCCAGCCTGGGGATCGCGCAGCTCGAGGCGGGGCAGACGGCTCCAGCCATCGCGACCTTCGAGCGCGATGTCAGCCACGCCCAGCGGCTCGGCGACCGACGTGCCGAGGGCCGAGCCTTGGGCAACCTAGGCCTGGCCCATCGCCTGGCCGGACAGGCCGAGCGAGCCCTGTCGTTCTATGACCAGCATATCGCCATCGCCCGCACCGTCTCGGATCGCCGCGGGGAAGCCAACTCGGCGTGGAACCGCGCGCTCGCGCTCGACGCCCTGAGCCGCCGCGAGGAAGCCATCCTCTACGCTGAGCAGGCCCTGCGGCTGCGCGAAGCCATCGCCGATCCCCGGGCGGAAAAAGTCCGCACCGCCCTCGCCGCCTGGCGGGGCGACCCGACTGGCTCTCCCCGCTAACCTCCCCGGCACCGGGGCCAGGATGGGGCAGGAACTCCGATCTCGGAAGGTTGACATCCGCGACGGGGCGGGGTAAACCCCTTGCCCTTGCAAGGAGCTTTCTGATGTCCCCAGACAAGTGCTCTGCTCAGGCTGCGCGGCAGGGCCGCTCTGTCGTTCAAGTAGCCTTCCCGCAACGCACGCTCGCATCTCGCTGGCTCGTCCGTTCGATCGCCTGGTCCGTCGCTGCGTTCAGCATGATCCTGCAGTATGGGCCTGCTCATGCCGAGGTTGTCACGCTCGCAGACAACACGCAGGTCATGGGCAAGCTGACGCATTACTTCGACGGTCTGATCGTGCTTGAGACCACCAACGGCCAGAAGCTGGAGCTGCCGCGCGAAAAGGTGAAACAGATCGTGTTTCAGTTGCCGCCGGCGCGCACCGAGTTCTCGACGCCAGAGAAGACGTTTGATCGCTGGCGTACCTCGATGCTCAAGGGCGAGCCGGGCAAGGCTATCGACTGCTACGCGCTGATGTATCAGGGCATGGTTGGGCAGCAGCTTGCGCAATCCCCCGACCAGTTTAAGCAGGCACAGAAAGACCTCGAAGGCGTGCAGTTCTCGTTCCTGTCGACGTCGTTCCAGAAGCAGGGCGAGCAGCGTCTAGCGGTGCTGAAGGTTCGCCGCACCAAGGGCGACAACGTGCAGACCGATGACATCCACTTGGTGCTGGAGAACGGTGAGTGGAAGATGACACCGTAGCTCGCAGCCTGCGACGGCGTTCTTCCGTCGCTGCGCTGTCGGCTGGACTGATTGGTCTAGCCCTCCTCGGTGGGCCCTCGGGTGATGCGCAGGCTGCGCCACCCGTGGGCTTTTCGCCGTTTCGGACTGCCCTTGCCGGAGCAGGTGAGACCGCCCCTGCGCAAGCCAAGCCAGCCGGGCTGCCCCCGCTGCCGCTCTTTGCGCAGGCAGGGCCCTCTCCGTCCAGACCCAGTGCCGATCCGGCCGCACCGGTAGGCGAGGCACCGGCCGTCCCCTTCGCCACACCTCCCCCCGGAGCGCTCGACGGCGAAGACGACGAAAGCGAGAGCACCGCCGACAAGGACGCGAAGAAAGCCAAGGCCTCGGAGTGCGACAACGACTCGCAGTGCCCGGCCCAGAGCGTCTGCGCCCGTCATGTCTGCAAGTCGGTGCAGCGCATGACCTCGGGCATCGTTTATTTCCACCAGCCCGGGCCGATCGGCTTTCGCCTCGTATTGCCGTTCTATTACAGCCTGTGGCGACCGCAGCGCAGCACCCGCATCCTCGCGCCGGTCTTCGTCGATCACCAAAATCACGTCGAAAAGACCCGGGATACGTGGGTTTTCCCCACCTACCAGTACCGACGCACACCGACGGAAAAAACCCATCGACTGTGGCCACTATTTTTCTACTCGGACTACGGCAAGGGGGAAGAGGGTGGCCGAGCGATCGGCATCATGCCGTTCTTCTACTCGCAGCGACGGGGTCCGACAGAGACCACGCTGATCCCACCGCTCCTCTTCTTCGAGCGGAAAGATCACGCGGCCAAGACCAGCGACACACTGTTCCTGCCAGCGCTGATGTTCTATCACCAGGGGCCGAAGACCTCGCTGGGCCTGTTCCTTGGCCTTGGTTACTACTACCGCGAAGCCAAGAGCGACGAGAACCCGGAAGAGAAAGTTCGCGGCGGCTACTTCCCCCTGGTCTGGTATCGCCGCACTGGTCCCGAGAGCACGACCTCAGTGCTGCCGCTGTTTTTCAGCGGGCACAACAGCGAGACCGGAGCGCGCTACGCCACGCTCATTCCGCTGTTCTTCTACCGTCGCTGGGAAGACAAGAGCCACTTCTTCATCTCACCGCTTGGCGGGCAGTATCACGACGGGCCGGCGGCCGAGACCACGACGCTGTGGCTGGCTCCGCTGGTCCTACGACGACAGACCCCGGCATCCGAAGTAACGGTTATTCCGCCAGTTGCGGCCTGGTGGCGCAACAAGCAGACCGGGCACTCGGCGGGATATGCCGGCCTGTACTTCTTCTCGCGCGATGATAGCGGTCGCAGCGAGGGCGTGCTGCCCCTGTTTCTCCGCTTCGAAAACGACGTAGCGCGCGCCGGAACGTACATCGTGCCGCCGCTCCTGGCAGCGTTCCATCGC
The DNA here is from genome assembly GCA_035345735.1 of Pseudomonadota bacterium. Classification (GTDB taxonomy): domain Bacteria; phylum Myxococcota_A; class Polyangia; order Palsa-1104; family JAEUJZ01; genus JAEUJZ01. The sequence goes on from DAORCZ010000428.1 coordinate 5,950, forward strand.
TCACCACAGCTGCGCATGGGCTTCGTCGGCCCGATCTATGGCTGGTCGTCCCCCGCGACGGCTAGCGCACCAGCGGCGGGCGGAGGCGGCGTGCTGCCGCTGTTCTCATTCGCCACTGGCAACAAGCCGCACTTCCTGCTGGTGCCGCCGGTCGTGATGTACCTCGCGGACCGCGCCGCCGGCCGCTACCACATCAACGTCGGCCCGATTTTTTACCGCTACACCACCAAGGGCCCGGAGGCCGGCTATGACGCCGGCCTGTTCCCGCTGCTCTTCGTCAGCCGCCACGGAGCAAATCGGACCCAAGCGCTGCTGCCGCTGTTCTATCACCACAGCGAGCCAGGCTTCGAGCGCCTGATCGCCGGCCCGCTCTACTGGCAGCGCCGCTGTCCGCAGTTCTTTGGCGACACGCGCGCAGCGGTGCACGGCGGCGTTGTTCCGCTGTTCTTCTGGAAGCGCAGCGCTAGCGACAGCTACACCGTGCTCCTGCCACTGTTCGCCGAGTGGCGCCGCAAGAGCGGCAACGTCGAGACCTCGTCCTTCCTCGCCGGGCCGATGTTCTACCACCAGGTTCGTCGTCAGGTCGCCCCCGGCTCGCTGGCAGCGCTCACCCCGCAAGCGACGACCAGTGCAACGCCGGCCGAGGTCGCGGCGCCGACCACGGTGACCTCGACGACGTTTGGCATCCTGCCGCTGCTCTATACCCATCGCTCGCCGGAGCGCACGCTGGTCGTAGGCCCCGGCTTTGGCTACAGCCGCACCGCCGAGCGCCGCACTCTGCTCATCGGGCCGTACGTCGAGACGGTGGGCAATCCGGGGCAGCCAGGGCAGTCGATCTCGCGCGCGCTCTTCCCGCTGTACTACTTCCACTGCAGCCCGGGGCGCCGTGCCCTCGTTCTTTTCCCGGTCTACGCCGATATCCGCGACGAGAACACCTCGTTCCGTTCCGTGCTGTGGCTGTACTACGGCGTCAAGCGCGGCGAGCTGTCGTCGCATACCGTGTTGCCGCTGTTCTATTCGGTGCGCGGCCCCGGCCGCAGCACGACGGTGGTCCTGCCCTTCTTCCACCACAAGGACGAGCAGAAGGGCGAGCTGGCCTTCG
>DAORCZ010000429.1:0-7036 GCA_035345735.1 Pseudomonadota bacterium
CGCTTCCCTTTTGCGGGCAGGCAGGCTAACAGCCCTGACTCATGTCGCTGATTCAGAAGATCGAGAGCCGACAGGCCCGCATTGCCGTGATTGGCTTGGGCTACGTTGGCCTACCCCTCGCCGTCGAGATCGCAGCCGCGGGCTTCACTGTCATCGGCTACGACAAGAGCGCGGAAAAAGTCGATTCCGTCCGGCGCGGCATCTCCTACATCAAGGATGTCCCCGAGGAAGCTCTGGCCCCGCACGTCAAGGCCGGCCGCATCACCGCCACGACCGATCCCGCCTGCCTAGCGCAAGCCGACGCCGTCGTGATCTGCGTACCGACGCCGCTCAACAAGTCGAAGGCTCCCGACAACGGCTACATCATCGCCGCCGCAGCCGACCTGCTGCCGCACCTGCACCGCGACATGCTGGTGGTGCTGGAATCGACGACGTTCCCGGGCTTCACGCGTGAAGTGCTGCTACCTCGCTTGCGTGAGTCGGGATTGCAGCCCGGGCAAGACTTCTACCTGGCCTTCTCGCCAGAGCGCGTCGATCCCGGCAACCCGCGCTTCCATACGCGAAATACCCCCAAGGTCATCGGCGGCACCACGCCGCGCTGCTTGCAGGCGGTGCAGGCTTTGTATCAGTGCTTCATCGAGCGCTTGGTGCCGGTGTCCTCGACGGATGCGGCCGAGATGGTGAAGCTCCTTGAGAACACCTTCCGCGCCGTCAACATCGGCCTAGCCAACGAGCTGGCTTTGATGTGCCAGAAGCTGGGACTCGATACCTGGGAGGTGATCGAAGCCGCGGCCACCAAGCCCTTCGGCTTCATGCCCTTTTATCCCGGGCCGGGCTTGGGCGGACACTGCATCCCCGTCGATCCGCTGTATCTGTCGTGGAAGCTGCGCACCCTAAAATACGAAGCGCGCTTCATCGAAGTCGCTGATCAGGTCAACACCGGCATGCCCGAGTTCGTCGTCACGCGCGTGCAGGATGCGCTGAACGATCAGTCGCTGCCGGTCCGTGGTGCCCGCATCCTGGTCATTGGCGTTGCTTACAAGCGCAACATCGACGACATTCGCGAGTCTCCTGCTCTCGACATCATCGAGCTCTTGGCACAGAAGGGGGCACAGGTCGAGTATCACGATCCCTACGTGCCTAGCCTGCAGCTTGGTGAACACAGCTATCGCAGCCAGAGGCTCGAAGATCTGGGCCGCTATTCGGCCGTCGCGATCCTGACCGATCACAGCAACATCGACTATGCCCACATCGCCCGTGAGGCACAGCTGATCGTAGATACCCGCAACGCCACGCGCGAAGTCCGCGAGCTTGCGACGTCACGCGGCGTGCGCATCGTGCGTCTGTAGCCCGCGCTGCATCGACGCGTCCCGTTCTCCGCTGGTCTCCCCGCGCCATGTTCGTCCCCCCTCCTCGCAATCCTCGCTTGGTGGCGGCGCTGCTGGCCACTTTTCGTGTTCCCGAAGGAGCGGCGCCGAGTGATGACCTTACCGACGTGTGCTCTGCCCTCCTTGCAGCCGTGGAGCGCGGCGAAAGCGCGGCACTGTTTCTAATGAGCCGGGGTGTGCACTACGTCTTAGATCCGCGCCTGCTGGCGCTTATCGGTGCGGGGGTGGATGTCTCGCTATGCGCGATGGACGCCGAAACTGAGAGGATCGACACCGATGCGATCGCGGCCCTGGGGATCCAGCTGGGCTCGCAGCATGATCACGCGCGACTCTTGCGTGATGCGGACTGTTTTCTTTCGTGGACGTAGCGAGCGATGAGCGCAGCGCCCCCGACTCCCGCACGCAGTAAGCGTGTCACCATCGTCCTACGGCGTCCGGCAAGCCACCCGCAGACCGCACACGGCCTGCGCACTGCGCTCGGCTATACCACCGTCGGGCTGTCTGTTCGTGTGGTGCTCGTGGGGTCGGCGGTCGAGCTCTGCGGTAGCACCGAGACCCGGCTGTCCCCCGCTACCCAGCGCGCCCTCGCGACGCTGCGGACGCTGGGCTGCCCGATCGAGGTTGTCCGAGATGGAGACGCGCTTGCCCGGAGATGGGGCGAGAGTGATGTCGTGGTCTGTTGGTAAGCCGCGCCCACGGCGATGCCAAGTCGCCGCACGGCTAAGGCCACGCGACTCAGCGCACGGTGTACAGATCGATGGCCGACACAGCGCGATTGCCTTCGCCCACGCCACCGATCAGCAGCACCTGATCTGTCTCTAGCTTCACCGCGACGTGACCGCCACGAGCCCGCGGCAGCGGCACGGGATCGCCGATGGGAGCCAGGTTGTCGTCTGGCGAAAACAGCTCGCAGTCAGCGATCGGCGCATAGCTCGGACCGGGTCCGAAGCCGCCGCAGATCAAGATCTCCTTGGCGAGAAGCTGCAGGGTCGCCCCGAAGCGTGGAGTCTTCAGTAACGTGGGCCGTGTCTGATACGTGCCAGCGGTGATATCGATGAGCAGCGCGGACTGCAGCGCCGTCTTCTGCCCCGCCGCTTCTTCCGTGTAGCCACCGACGACCAGCACCTTGCCGCTAGGCAGCGTGGTCGAGACATGACCGCGCCGCGACTCAGGCTGCGACGGCATCAGGTTCAGAGCCGAAAACGTGTTCTTGCCGGAACCCTCACGGAAGAGCTCCACCGTCGGTTTCATTGCGGCTCGATCCGCTGCCGACAGCCCCCCAAACAGCACGGCGCCAACCCCATCACCCAGCGTGACCGCGGCCGCGCTGTGCTCGGAGCGCGCGGCCACCATGGGCCCGCTGCCGCCGATCGCCGGCAGACGAGTGACCCCGACCTTGACTGGACTCCCCGCCGCCGTCAGACGCTGTGAGAGCACGGCCCCAGCCAGCGGCTGATCGCTGCCCGCGGTGGCTGAAGTACTTCCCCCACTGATCAGATAGACGCTCTCCTTAAGCTCTACGACCGTCGGTGCGTACGCTCCAGGGGCACCGGCGTCGGCGACGTCGGCGACGGGAACCTGCCACAAGGCAGAGGCATCACTGACCTGCGGGTCGTACTTGTCCGCGACCGTCGGTAGTGCGGATGTGGCATCGGCCCCACCCCACAGGATGGCTTGCTGCCCCGTATCGGCATCGGCGGTGGCCATGAGCACCGCTCCCTGCCGGATGACCTTGGGCGTGCCAGCATCGATCAGCTGATGCAAGACCGGGCTGTAGCGCCAGGCATGGCCCAGCAATCGTCCCGTGTCATCAAGGCCGCCAACAATCAGCGCCCCCAAACCAGGCTCGGTCGCTCCGCGCCGCCCACGCAGTGACGTGGCCGCCATCGCCTTGCGCCCCACCTGCGTCGACGTGCTGCCACTGTCATCAGGTAGCGCCGCTGGCGACGCCGTCACCCGCCCGGGTCGCCCGACGTAGATCGATAGCGTGGTGTTATCCCGTGGCAGCTGCAGTAGCGGCGTCCGCCCTCGCCCGATGGGCTGCCCACCGGCATCGCGGGCTTCGACCGTGACATACAGCCACTTATCGCGAGGCGGATCGGTCAGCTCCAGCTTGACGTCAAACTTGCCGCCAGTGACCGGAGCCAACGACTCGCGTGGCGGAAACTCTGCACCTTGCAGGGTGATCGAAACCGTGGTCGCGCCGGCAAACGGGTCGTCGCCTGGCGCCGTCAGAATGCTCAAAGAAAGGCCCGCGTTGCGCCCACAGGCCGACAGGCCGACAAGGCCCACCATGCACAGCGCCGACAGCACAAGGCTGCCCAGGCCGCGATTAACGCCGCGATCAACGCCGCGAACAACAGGGAGCGTGTAGTTCATGCCGCAAGAGCCTTACCCCGTTTCCGGCCCGCCGGCTAGCGCTTGCACGCGCGACAGCAGTAGCGCTGGTGGACCGAGCACGCGCAGCGTCTTCTTGCGAGCCGTCGCTCCACGAATCAGCTGGACCTGACTCTTGGGAACGGCCAACGCGTCGGCGACCAACTCACGGACCGCGACATTCGCCGCTCCGTCGACCGGGGGGGCATTTACCGCGGCACGCAGGCAGTCCCGTGCTGGCTCAAGCGGCCCCAGCGCCGCTCGTGAAGACCTCGGCACCACCCACAGATCAACCTCGACTCCATCCGCCACCACGCGGACGTACGCCATGCTCAGCTCCTCCCCGGTCTCATATCACGACCGCCGCCAATTTCACGGACCGCAGGCGAGCAGAGCCCAGAGGACAGCGCGCTTGACAACCCGGGGCCTCAGCAGTCAAGGTCTCGGCAGGCTCAACCATGCGCTCCTCTGTGTCTGGACTATTTCTCGCCTTGGGTGCCGTGCTGACCACGGCGGGCTGTCTACCGGATCCAGACATCCGGCTCCCTGACTTATCGCTGGGCGGCGCAGCGGTGGATGGCGGCGATGGGGGCGTGTCGCGCAGCGATGGCCCGCGCAGTGATCTGGGCAGCGCGACCTGGCAAGCCGACAGCACTGCAGGAAGTGCCCAGACCTTACGCGCCGCATGGCTGTCAGATGCCGGTGGCAGCGAGATCTTTGTCGTCGGTCATGCCGGCCTCATTCTGCACAAGAGCGGGCCGGGAGCCTGGCAGAGCGAAACGAGTGGCACCACTGCGAACCTCTACGCCGTCGTGGCCCGTTCCCCCTCCGAAATCTTCGCGGTCGGCGATCGCGGCGTCATCCTGCGCCGCACGGCCGGCAAGTGGCAGGCCGAAGGCAGCGAACTAAGCAGCACCAGCGCGCTGTTCTCTGCCGTCGCCCTAGCCAGCGGCGAGGTCATCGCCGTCGGCGATAACGGCATGGTCGCTCGCCGTCAGCCGGCCGGAGTGTGGGCTGCTGAGTCCGCCCCGGCCCTGGGCGGCACCGGGCTACGCGCCATCGCCGGCAGTCGCCTTGAGGCCCTGACCGCCGTTGGCATGAACAGCGCCATCCTGCGCCGGGGAGCAATGGGCTGGGACCGCGATCCTCTGCCCATCGAGACCGCCGGCCGCGGCAACTACTACGCCCTCGTGGAAAACCCTGCCGATGGCACGCTGACCGCCTGTGGCGAGTACGGCGTGGTGCTCACCCGACTAAGCGATCGCTGGGCTGCCGAGAAGCGCACGCCTCCCATGGGCATGACCTCCCCCCTACACCTCTATGCCCTGACGATCGCCGAAGGCGAGCTGTTTGTCGTTGGGGCTGGGGGGTATCTGGCGCATCGCTTGGCGGGCGCCGGCACCTGGACCGAAGAACAGTCTCCCAGCCGCAGCGACCTCTTTGGCCTGGCCGGCCTCGCGGCGCGCGGTCTTGTCGCGGTTGGCGATGCTGGCAGCATCCTGAGACGCCTTTAGGCCTCCGCCATCGTTGCTGCCGCGAACCCGCTGAGTTCACTTTCATATCGAGCCGATTACCACAGGACGACATGGAGCAATCTGCCCCTCCCCCGCCCCCGTTTCCCATCGTCGCCATCGACGGTCCCGCCGGCGCTGGCAAATCGACGGTGGCTCGGGCCATTGCCCGCCGCTTGGGCTTCTTCCTGCTCGACACCGGGGCTATCTACCGCAGCCTCGCCCTGTACGCCCAGCAGCGAGGCATCGAGTTTAGCGACGGACCCCAGTTAGGCCGAATGGCCTCCAGCCTGCCGATTCGCTTCGGCCGCGGCATCGAGGAGGGGAAGGTGTTCCTCGCCGACACCGATGTCTCGCTGGCCATCCGCAGCCCAGAGATATCTCAGGGGGCTTCGCATGTCTCTGCCCATCCTGAGGTGCGAGCGGCGCTCTTGGGCCTACAGCGACAGCTTGCCCAGAGCGGCCCGTGCGTGGCCGAAGGTCGAGATGTCGGCACCGTCGTCCTACCGCACGCCCCGATCAAGCTGTTCATGACCGCCTCCGCCGAGGTCCGGGCACAGCGCCGCTTCACCGAACAGCAAGCGCGCAACCCCGCCGGAACCGGTCCTGACTTTCAGAGCACGCTCGCCGCGATCAGCGAGCGCGATCATCGCGACTCGACACGCAAGACCGCCCCGACGCGCCAAGCCGATGATGCGGTGCTGTTTGACACCAGCCACCTGTCGCTAGACGAAGTCATCGATCAGGTCGAACTTCTCTGCCGTCGAGAGCTTCACTTGCCCCCAAGTGATGCCGAGAGCTGCGATGACCCTGCCACCCCCGTTTCAGGCAAGGTTCGCGTCGGTGCCGCGAGCGTTGCGACCCCCCTTCCCGGTTCGCTAAACGCATTGCTCGGCAGCCCCGATAAAAGCTGAATAACTCAGAGAATCGAATACTTAGAAAAACGCTTGACGCTCTGTATTGAAGCAGCATAAGGTTCGCTCCTACTTCCGTGTTGCTCTCTCGGTCCGCTTCAACCTCGCCGGAAAAATCCCCAAAAGTGAATGCCAGAGTAGGCAGTGCCGCTGTGTATACGGCGGGCTTCTGCATGTGCTTGGCGCTCGCGCTGGAGTTCGACGAGCCCTCGACGGTCCCCGAGGCAGCCGCAGGTAGGTCTCGCCTCGACGGATAGTCGCAGGCGGAAGGGAGAATCGAAGAAAGCATGTCCCCAGTTCAAGGAACCCCCTCAGGCTTGCGTCACGGTGGCGCCAACGAAGAAGACTTCGCGTTTCTGTTTGAGGAGAGCCTCAAGCGCGAAGACATCAAAGAGGGCGAAATCGTCCGCGGCCGCGTCATCCAGGTCAATAAGGACCATGTAGTCGTCGATATCGGCTACAAGTCCGAAGGCCAGGTGCCGCTTGCTGAGTTCATCGCTGCCGATGGCTCAGTGACTATCAAGGAAGGGGATGCGATCGAGGTCTATCTCGAAGCCCGCGAGAACGAGAGCGGTCTCTGCGAGCTATCGAAGGAGAAGGCCGATCGCCTCAAGGTGTGGGACGAGATCTCCGCCGCGTGTGAGCGCGACGAGCTGATCGAAGGCGTGATCTCGCAGCGGGTGAAGGGCGGCTTGGCCGTCTCGATCCGCGGTGGCGTCAAGGCCTTCCTCCCGGGTTCGCAAGTTGACCTCCGGCCCGTTCGCAATCTCGATGCGTTCATCGGCAAGAACTACAAGTTCAAGGTCATCAAGTTCAACAAGAAGCGCGGCAACATCGTGCTGTCGCG
>DAORCZ010000430.1:0-7036 GCA_035345735.1 Pseudomonadota bacterium
TGTCGTATCTGCGACAGCGCCTCGGCGTGCCGGTGTACGCCCACCCCGCGACGGCGGCCAAGCTCGGCCTGCCGGCCGGCGACTATCGCCCGGTGAACGAAGGCGAAGTCCTGCCGTTTGGCCCCGGCGGCATCTCGCTCCTGCATACGCCCGGCCACGCGGTCGGCCACCTCTGCCTGCAGGATCTCGCCAGCCCAAACCTTATCGTGGGCGACATGGTGGCCTCGGTGGGCAGCATTCTCATCGAGGTCGCGGACGGCGGCGACATGCGCGTCTACCTGCAGTCGCTCGCGCGCCTGAAAGCCCTGGCGGATGCTCAGCGGCTTCGCCTGTGGCCGGCTCACGGTGCGTCGATCGCGGAGGGGGGTGCCCTCATCGCTGCCTACATTGCGCACCGCCTGCTGCGCGAAGCCAAGGTCCTGCGGGCGCTGTCGAGCGCTGCGACGCCGCTCCTCGACCTAGTCCCGGGCGCTTACGACGACAAGCCGGACGTGGATCGTGCCCTCGCCTCGCGCGCCCTGCTCGCCCACCTACACAAGCTGCGAGACGAAGGCCAGGCCGACGAGGTCACGCCGGGCCACTGGGCGCGCACTCACTGACCCGCAGGTGCCGTCTGCGGCAGCTTGATGCGGAACAAGAAGTACGGCGCTTGCCCGCGCATATGGCCGCGCGACTGCATCATCAGCTCGCTGAGGTTGCTGTCGGCGATGTACAGGTAGCCGCCGGGACCAAACGACAGGCCGTCTGCCCAGCGTAGCCGCGGCGATGAAAACAGGGTCTGCAAGCGACGGTCCGGCCCCACCACCGCCAAGCCACCATGCTCGATGTCGGTCAGATAGATGTTTCCCTCGCTGTCCGTCGAGATGCCATCGGTCTGGACCTTGTCGGCGAAGCGCTCGACGCGGCCGGCTAGCTGAGCAGCACTCAGGCTGGGGTCGGACAGTGCGCTGACCGGTACGCGATACAGCCCCTGGCTGGCCATCGCCCCGAAGTACAGCCACTCGCCCCGGCGGTCGAGGGCGATCGAATCGATCGCGACGTGCAGGTTGAACAGCCCACCGAACAGCCGCATGGGCTTGCCGCGAGCACGCACCAGATAGGGCTGGTCGAGCACCGATTCGTGCCGCTCTAGCCGTCGCACTGCGACCCGGCTTGCGACGTCATAGACGACGATCGCCGGCCGGCCAGCGACGATGCTGGCATCCGCGATGTAGACCTTTTGGCCGTCGGCAGCGACCGCGAGATCCTGCAGGAACGATCCCGGCCCAGCCACCGAGCGCGGCAGATCGACCTGATGCACGACGGTTCGTGTCTTGATGTCGATAGCCCAGAGCCGCGGCTGGCGCAGGCCATGGAAGCCGTGATCGATGACCCACAGCCTCTCCTGGCCATCGATGCGCACACCCAGCGGCGTATCCAGGGCCGCCCCGCCCCCCGCGATCCCTTGCAGCGCAGCACTGGGAAACGCTACCGGCTGCCCACCGACCAGCTCGACGAGCTTATCGCCCTCGGGTCGGCCCTCGGGATGGAACGTGAAAAAAACGCGGCCGCTCTCAGAGACGGCGACATTTCCGGGGGCGACCGGAAGCGCAGCGACGACCTCCAGCCGCTGATCGGCCTCGGGCGTGGGGATGATCGGCGGTGTGCGCAGATCCGGAAACGGCTGCAGGCCCCCACCGAAGCGCGCCTTGAATCCGACGACAAACAGGATGAGAACCAGCGAAAGCCACAGCGCCCCCCGCGCCAGATAGCTCATGGCGTCTTCTCGGCCTTGGGTTCAGTCTTCTCGGGCTTATCGGTGGGATTCTGCTTCAGCCAAGCACGGGCTCGTCCACGCGTCAGCGCCCCTTCGAGATCGTTGACGTTGCGCTTGCCCAGCTCGTCCATGAGCGCACGGGCGCGCGTCGTATCGAGCTGCTCGCCCGGCTTGCCGCCGCCAAGGGCAAAGCCCAAAGCCAAGCGCGACAGCGGCCGCAGGCTGGCCGTGCTCGCCTTGCCGACATCGCTGGTCACCGTCGGGTCGAGCAGCTTTACCACCCCCTCGCGATCCCCGCTCCGCGCTGCCAAATCACCCCGCAGCTCGCGGGCCCGCAGCAGTCCGGCGGCACCGCGCCACAGCTTCTCTAGCTCGTCCGCGCGCTCTTCCGCCAAGCCGGACTCGCCGATGCTGCCCAGGAGCAGCGCTCGCAGCACCACCACCTCGCCCTGATAGCGCTGCCGTTCTTCGGCGGTCAGCGTGGGGGCGGCCTTATCGGTGTTCTTGCTCGCATCCGCCTCGGCGGGCTTATTCGCCGCGGCTGCCGTCCCAGCACTCGCATCCAAGAGCTCGCGGGCACTGTGGATGGTATGTCCGGCATCGGTGAGCGCGCCGCGCTCGATCTGCATCCGCCCAAGCTCGACGAGCGCGTGCAGCTGATCGGCTCGACGGTCCAGCTTGCGCGCCAGGTCGGCTTCGGCCTGCAGCTCTTTTTCCGCGTTCTGAAATAGGCGGCTCGTGGGCGCACCGATCGCCTCGAAGACATGGCTGCGTGCACTGCGCATCGCACCATCGTGATGCTCGGCCGGATCGGGCGAGGCCATAAGCGCCGCGTAGGCCCGCCGCGCGGCCACCGGGTTGCCCTGAAACAGCAGCGCATCCCCCAGGCGCGCGTTCGCCTTGAGGAACTTGCCGTCGAGCTCAAGCGCCTTGCGAGCGTGCTCAACCGCCGGGCCCAGGTTGCCGCGACGTAGCTGCAAGCTGGCTAGCGAGTCGTAGGCATTGGCTTCCTTCGGCGCCCCTTCGATGTACTTTTCGAAGGCCTTCTGCGCATCGTCGAGTCGATCGCGACGAATGTGCAGGTGGCCCAGCGCGTTCCATGCCGGCCCAAACTTGCTGTCGAGCTGCGTCGCGCGCTCGAAGTCGGCCTGCGCCCCGTCGAACTGACCGCTGCGATAGCGCCACAGACCGCGATAGTGATACGCGCGCTTATCCCCCGGCAAGCTGCCCACCAAGGCATCGAGGGCTGCCAGGGCCGCAGGCCGCCTCTCTTCTAGCTGAGCCAGAAGCGCTTCGGCGAGCAAGCGCTCGATCTCGGGCAGGGGCCGACGGGCCAGGAGTTCGTTCGCATCGCTGATGCGCTTCTTGGCCGCGGCAGCGGTCGGCGCCACCTGGGCCAGCAGCACCTGGGCCAGCGCGAGCTGTGGATCCTTGCTCAGCGCGTCGCCGCAGCGCACCCGCGCTTGCTCCGAGCGATAGTTTTCGACCGCTTCCAAGCAGGCCCAGAGCGCGGCCTTGGCCTCGTCGCTCGCCGCCGTCAGGACCAGCTTGGCCGGCTCCGTCGGGGCCGCCGCCGCAGGCGGTGGAGCCGCGACGGGCGGAGGGCTCGCCGCGGGGGGGGGATAGCCCTGAGGATAGGCGGGCGGATACCCCGGATACGCGCCAGGCGCCGTGCCCGGCGGAGGATACCGCGGATAGGGCTGCGCCGGCGCCGGATAGCCCTGGGCTGGGTACTGCGGATAGCCCGGGGACGGGTACTGCGGATAGCCCGGGGCTCCCGGCGGCGGGCTCTGGGGATAGCCGGCCGGCGGATTCTGGGGATAGCCCGGCTGCGGGTACGGTGCGTAGCCCGGCGGATACTGGGGATAGGTGGCCTGGCCTCCCGGCTGCCCCGACGGAGCAGGTGGCGGAGCGGCTGAAGGATCGGCCGGCTGTTGCGCCCAGGCGGGCGAAGCCAACCACAGACCACACAACAGCACAGGAGCCGCGAGCGAGCGGCAAACCGCCGGGGCGCTACCCAACGAAACCAGGAGTCGCGACAGAGTCATTCGCATTGCCTTTCCGCGTTCATTCTACTTGGAAACCGGGACGGAATTGGCGGCAGGGTCCTCCGTCGGGCTCGACCTTCTGCCAGCCCGGGGGCCGAGCGCCCGCAGAGGAGCTACAGGATGTACTTCGAGAGGTCAGGATCGGACAGCACGCCCGCCACGCGCTGCTCGACGTAGTCGGCGGTGATCTCGACCCCCCACTCGCCGTGGCGACCAACCTCGGGGGCTTCGAAGGAGAGCTCATCGAGCACGCGCTCCAGGATGGTCTGCAGCCGACGGGCCCCGATGTTCTCGACGATCTGGTTGGCCTGCGCCGCCAGCCGAGCAATCGCAGCGATGGCATCCTCGCGCCACTTAAGGCGCACGCCCTCGGTCAGGAGCAGCGCCTCGTACTGACGCGTCAGCGAGTTCTCGGGCTCGGTGAGGATGCGAACCAGATCCTCTTGCTTGAGCGGCTCAAGCTCGACCCGAATCGGAAAGCGCCCCTGCAACTCGGGGATGAGATCGCTCGGCTTGCTGACGTGAAAGGCGCCGGCGGCGATAAAAAGCACGTGGTCGGTGCGCACCTGCCCATACTTGGTCGTCACCGTCGATCCTTCGACGATCGGCAGCAGGTCGCGCTGCACCCCCTCGCGTGACACGTCGGGGCCATGCCCACCATTGCCCGCCTGTCCACCGGCGATCTTGTCGATCTCGTCGATGAACAGGATGCCGGACTGCTCGGCGCGATGGACGGCCTCGCGCTGCACCTTGTCCATGTCGATGAGCTTGCCCGCCTCTTCCTGCGACAGAATGTTCAGCGCATCGGGGATGCGTACCTTGCGCTTCTTGCGACGACCACCGCCCAGCAGGTTCTGCATCTGCGACAGATCGAAGCCGATCTGCTCCAGGCCACTTGAGCCCAAGGCCTCGACGACCGGGGTCTGCTGTTCGGTCACATCGATCTCGACCTCGCGCTCGTTGAGCTTGCCGGCCCGCAACAGCTCGCGCAGCTTCTCGCGAGTGTGGCCATCGCTACCGCGCTCGGCGGGGCGTTCGCCCTCGCTGCCCTCGCTATGGGCCAGCGAGCGGCCGATCGGCGCGGCGGGGCTGCGCGGTGGCGACGGCAGCAGGATATCGAGCAGGCGCTCTTCGGCCGACTCCTGGGCGCGCACCCGTACCTTGGCCTGCTCCTCGTCTTTGACCAGCTTGATGCTGACCTCGACTAGATCGCGAACCATCGAATCGACATCGCGGCCGACGTAGCCGACCTCGGTGAACTTGCTGGCTTCGACCTTGACGAAGGGGGCACCGACCAAGCGGGCCAGACGGCGAGCAATCTCGGTCTTTCCGACGCCAGTCGGGCCGATCATGATGATGTTCTTCGGCGTGATCTCATCGCGCAGCGGCCCCTGTACCTGCTGCCTGCGCCAGCGGTTGCGCAGTGCAATCGCCACTGCGCGCTTGGCGGCGTTTTGACCCACGATGTAGCGATCGAGCTCTTCGACGATCGCGCGAGGCGTAAGAGCAGAGGCTGCGTTCATGCGATCTCCTCGAACGCGAGCTGCGCGTTGGTGTAGATGCACAGCTCCGCGGCTAAACCCAGTGCGCGCTCGGCAACCTCGCGCGGCGCTAGCTGCGTCGCGTCGAGCAGCGCTCGGGCTGCGGCCATGGCATAGCCGCCGCCCGAACCGATAGCTGCCACGCCCCCATCCGGCTCAAGGACGTCGCCGGTGCCCGACAGCACAAAGGTGCGCTCGCGATCACAGACCAGCAGCATGGCCTCTAGGCGCCGCAGCATCCGATCCGTGCGCCAGTCTTTGGCCAGCTCGACCGCGGCCCGCGGCAGCTGATTGCCATGCTGCTTGAGCTTGGCCTCTAGTCGCTCAAACAGCGCCAAGCCATCGGCCGAGCTGCCGGCGAACCCGCCCAGGATGCGCCCCTCGGCCATGCGACGAAGCTTCCGCGCGGTGGCCTTGAAGACCATGCTGCCGAGAGTGACCTGGCCGTCAGCGGCCATGACCACCTGCTGCCCCCGACGAACGCAGAGCACGGTGGTGGCGCGAATACGCGGCCGGCGCGCTTCGGCACGTGGCCGCCGGCGCAGGTCTAGGTCAGGGGCGATGGGCGATACGGCTGGATCAATGATCCGAGTCATTGCGGTGTGACTTTCCTAGCTGTCGTGTAGACGAAGTGCTGTGTGCCCGCGGTTCGTCGCGGGGAGTCGATTGTTCAGCGACGGAATGCGACGCGCGGGGATGGTGCGCGTACTGGTCCCAAAGGTACTGCAGATCGACGTGCGCGTAGCGCGCTGTGGTCGACAGGTTGCTATGCCCAAGAAGCTCTTGAATCGAGCGCAGGTCCGCCCCCGAGCCCAGAAGATGCGTCGCGTAGCTGTGCCGCAGGGCATGCGGATGCGTGGCCGGCAGCGCGCTCTCTTGCGTTCGCGTGGCCAAGATGCGCCGCACATCGCGGACCCCCAGACGGCGCCCCCGCGCGCTAACAAACAGGGCGTCCTCGTCGAGAAATCCGGTCTTGGGATGTGCAAGTTGAGAGCGCAGGGGCAGATACCGGGCCAACGCCGAAGCGGCCTTGCTGCCCGCCGGCACCACGCGATCCTTGCGCCCTTTGCCCAAAAGGACCCGCACGGTAACCAGCCCCTCTTCGCCGCGCAGCACGTGGCTGCGATCGAGTCCGACAGCTTCACTTACGCGCAGGCCGGCGCCGTAGATCAGCTCGAGCAGAGCCTGATCCCGCGCATCGGCGACAGCCGTCGCTGATTCTGGGGTCGCAGCGGTCTCTACTTCGGTGGATGATTGCGGGATCTTGGCCCGCTGCGGTTCGAGCAGAGCCGTAACCTGCTCTGGCGTCAGAAAGTGCGGCAGACGCTGTGCGGCTTTCTTGGGACGAATCAGGCGGGCGAAGTTCTCTTCGATCAAGCGCTCGCGCCGCAGGAAGCGACACAGGTTGCGCACGGCTTGCAGCTTGCGCGTGACGGTCACTGCGTCGTCGAGGTCGTGACGACTGCCCAAGAAAGCCCGCAGGCTGCGCAAGTTCAGGTCCGCTAACTCGACCGCCCGCCCCTGTCGCTCCGAAAGGAAGTCCAGCCACTGCCGAAGGTCGCTGCCATAAGCCCGCGTCGTCTGCGGCGACAGCCTGCGCTCGTGTCGCAGGTGATCTTCGTATCGTCGCAAGATTGCCGCCAAGCTCGCCGCGGCCGTGGGCGGGCTGGCCGTCGCCGGGACGCGCGCCA
>DAORCZ010000431.1:0-7032 GCA_035345735.1 Pseudomonadota bacterium
CACCATACATAATTTGAGCCAGAATCAAGAAAGGTAAAAGCCGCGCCGCATAAGGAGTTTCATTGATGAATTCCATCGCTCCATCCCATCCGATTCGCAAAATTGCCGAAGCCGCTAGCAGTTCATGCGGATTCGTTCCCCTTGAATCCGGACGTCATCGTTAGCCTCGAGGCTGATGTCGCCGAGCGCGGTCTTGATCTCGGTTCGGCGAGACTCCATCAGCAGCGGTCCCTGCGCGTGGGTGCTGATCTGCTGACCGACCGTCTGTTGCAGGCTGCCACCGATGTCCATGGTCAGGTGTTTGCGCGTCTGGATGTGCAGTGACTCCGAGGACATCTTGATGATTCCGGAGTTTTCTAGACCAATAGCTTTTGCCGTAAAAGACAATACCGGGCCTTCCGGCGTGAACCGAATCGTTAGTTCCAGCGCACCTTCCGGGTTGCTTACAATTAGACGCTCTTCTTGACCCGCTTCCAGCAGCACAGTACGACCCGAGCCATATGCAAATTGACTGCTTATCGCTTTCTCTTTGCTGGCGTCCGGTCCCTGTCGTTCCGCTGCATCACCCCACGCCGGCTCGGCCTCGATCCGAGACGAATCGGTGGCGAGAGGGGGCTCCGCCTGAATGACATGGAGGGCCGCTCGAGAAGATTTTATGGTGGCACTTAATTCTGCACGCATTCTAGTCTCCTAATGCCTGGCCCTACCTTACAAACCGTGTTTAGTCACTGCAAGGAAAAATTAGCATAGTGCACCACTAGTTATAGTTAATTAGCGAACTCATCCATATTGGTATCTCGCACCTTTATATAAAGTAGTGCTTAGCAAACTCATCTATATAAAGTAGTGCTTAGCAAACTCATCTTGAACTGCAAAATTCGCCTGCAGCCCTGCAACCAGCGCGCGTCCTCGCGTCGTTCCTTGCCGCTTCCCCCTCGGCGGCATTGCGAACGCATCTTTGCGGCGTTTTTGCCGCGTTTTTGCGGCGCTCCTGGGCAGCCTTAGCGGCGTTGCTGTTGCACTTTTTCTCGGCCCTTTCGTTCACTTCTGCCGAGCTTCTCCATCCTCCCGCCCTTCCTGCTCCACTCCGTCCGCCGTTGCTACCTCGGAAGAACCAACAAGGATCGGAGCTTATGGGATGGACTGCTCGTAGTAGCCATCGAAGCGCCCATCCAAGAGCTGCTGCACCTGCGCCGGCCACCAGTGGTCATGTCCCTTCGGCGTTTTCGTCGGGGCGCCGAAAAAACGAGCTCCGCTGCGGCCCCAGCCTTACGCGCTGCTTTTTTCAGGATGAGCTGCGGATGCCCTCAGCGCGGACTTGCTGCACGGCTGGGGGCCCCGCGGACGCGGACTCATTTTTTCGCCGGGGCGCCGAAAAAACGAGCTCCGCTGCGGCCCCAGCCTTATTCGCTGCTTTTTGGCCGGGGGGCGGTTTGTGAAGACCGGCTTAGAATTCGTAGGTTAGGCCGAGCTTGAGGTTGGGGGCGGCGGCGACGCAGCGGGCGCGGAAGGCGCCGTCGAGGCCGAGGTTGGCGCCGAGGCCGCGGACGATGCGGCCGGCGATCTCGAAGCCGTAGGCGGTGTAGGTGACGCCGTTGCCCAGGCCAGTGGCGCAGGTGAACGAGGCGGCGAGGTCGGAGGCGAAGGACTCGACACCCATCAGGCGCAGGATGAACCAGAAGCGCTCGATGAAGGGGAAGGGCAGCTTGCTACCGAGCTCGGCGCGATAGGTGAAGGCGTCGGCGAAGTCGGTGGTGAAGAAGCGGCCGTTGGGATCGCGCGCGCGGCCGGCGGTGCGAATCCAGTAGCCGGCTTCGGCCACGACGTAGTGTTGGAGAGGCCATCGCCGCACGCCGCCAAATGAGTAGCCCAGCGACAGGCGCGGTTCGAAGTCGACCTCGCCATCTCCGGTCGGCAGCGAGCGGGCGATGAGCGCGGCTTCGTCATCGGCGGAGGACAGAGGCGAGGGATCACCGCTGGGAATGCCGACCAGAAACGCTGCGCTGAGCCGCAGTGGCCGCGTGACCAGGCCGCTCCACAGGGCAAGCCGCATATCGCCCAGGCCGTAGGTGGCGCCCTGGCTCAGCAGGGTGTTGTAGCGAAAGAGCTGACTTTCGAAGCTGGCGGTCAGGAAGCGATCGACGAGGCCGACTTCGGCGTAGGCCTGCAGGGCGTGCTGTTCGTAGCGGGCGCCCAGCGTCTGGCGGCTGAAGTCGGCGCCGTAGATCTGATCGGCGGCGATGCGCGAATAGGCCAGGCTAAGGAAGGCATGGCCGCGATCGCGCGTCCATGGACCGGCCACTGCCGGCGCGGCGATAAGCAGCCAGAGTCCGACAATCAGCGACGGAGCAGAGCGCAGGCCGGGCGCTAGACGGGGGCGAGGTTGCGGGCTCACTGCACGCCATCCATGAGCGCGGCCTTGGCCACTTCAACGCGGAACGGCTGGCAGTAGATAAAGACGTTGCGGCGACCTAGCTCGGCTCCGGCGGGGACGGCGATGCGCTGCGCGCCGTTGAAGGCGGTCAGCGTGCCCAGCTTGATGTCGGCCTGGGCATCGATGCTGCCGGCCATGTCGGCGCGCGAGGTCAAAAAGATCGCCGGACCTGGCACGTTGCTGACGGTGAAGTCGCTGTCGAAGCGCAGCTCGATGGCCTCGCCGAGGCGATAAAGCGCGGCGCCGCCGCTGCCGCCATGACCGGCCCGCCCTTCAAAGCGACCGCTGGCCAGGCGAACCTCGGCAGGGGTTGCGCTGCCGTCGCTGGCCTCGCCTAGATCGGACCCTCCGTCGGTTCCCGCCCCAGGCGGTACTGGCGTGCTGGCGCGCTCGTTCTCGGGTCGTAGGTCGACGAACTGGGCATTGCACGCGGCGAGAGCCAGCGGAATGGCCAAGCTGATGGAGTGGCTCCAGCGGCGGGGCTGGGGGGCTGCCGGGCGGCGAGTGCGCAGACGGGCCATGGCTTAGTTTCTCACGTCGCCTGGGGGGCAGGCGCGTCTGCTTAGTGGCGGCTGGGCGGGCGGCGTTACAGCGCGGCGGGCTTGTCCCAGACCTCAAGCTGGCCCCAGAAGCCGTTCAGATCGACGGGGCGCGCGCTACGCAGGCTCAGGCCGTGCTCGCGACCGCGGGCGGCTGACAGGTGCGGCTGCGGCGAGATCCACACCAGCCGTCCGCCGATGGGCAGGATCCCGGCGCAGTGGGCGATAAAGGCGCTCAAGAAATCGGCGAGGTGACCGGGGCGGGTGCGCCGTCCCATCGGCGGGTTGGTGACGATACGACTGACCCCAGCCGGGGCGGTGTGCAGCACATCGGCCACCTGCAGCCTGACCTGCGAAAGCGGCAGCCCGGCGGCTTGCAGGTTGGTCTTGGCTACGGCCACCGCGTCGGGATCGAGATCGCTGCCATACAGGCGCGGACCTCGTCCCAGCAGCGCGACCTCGATCAGCTCACTGCCCGAGCCGACGAAGGGATCCCACACCACGTCGCGCGGGCCGGCTTGCAGCAGTCGGGCCATGGCCGCGGCCAGCGGGGGATGCGAAGCGGCCGGGACATCGCCTTTCCGATAGGCAAAGCGCGGATCGGCGCCGGTCAGCGCACGCGGCACAAGCTCGATCTGCAGGCCCTGCGACCAGGCGATCTCGACCTGCCAGGGACTCGCTTGCGGGTCGTTGTGCAGGGTCGGCGCCCGCCGGCGCACGCCTTCGATGATGCGGGTGCGCAGCGCGGCCTCGGCGGCCCCGCGGCCGGTGTAGCCATCGAAGTGCAGGCGATAGCGCACCGGGCCCTGACTCAGCTCTTGCAGCAGTCGCACCGTCGGCGCAGCGGTCAGCGCGGCGATGACGTCTTCGGCGATCTCTTCGTCGCGCGGATCGCGACCCCCGTTCGGCGGCGGGCTTAGATCGAAGGCCAGGCTGGAAAACAGGCGAGCGGTGTAAATCTCGGCCAGCGAGCCGGACCAGCGCAGACGCAGGCGCGCCGTCTGGCCCGAGGTCTGCGGCGAATAGCTGCCCAGCGAGTCCGCCGGATCGACGGCTGAGACGATGGCTCCGCTTAGGAGTCCCCGCTCGCGAAGCTCACTGCGCAGGAGCGGCAACAGCCCAGCGCGACTGCGCAGCACCAGCGTCCCCTCGCAGGGGAGGGCGCGATCGATCGCGATGGCTGGCTCGGTAGACGTCACTTCACTGCGCACGGCGGCGCGCTCACAGCGGGTGATCGCGGTCTTCAGCGCTGCGGCCACAACTTCGGGCAGAGGGGTGCCCGCCTGAGCCCGCTCAGCCACCTGCTGCAAGACGGTCAGCGTCGCGTCGGGGCTCGACTCGCTGGGCTCGTCCGTCGGGGCGGGCAGCTTGCCCAGCGCTTCGACGTAGGCGCGCAGATCGGCCGGGGCGGGCAGCACCGCCGCCTGCAGACGGAGCAGCAGTGCCTCGCGCAGGAGGCGGGCCGGCTGGGGCGCCAGCTTGTGTCCGGCACGCCCAAGGACGATCGCGATCTGCCGCGCGGCGGGGGCATCGGCATCGTGCAAGAGGGGCAGCACCGCGGCAAAGCCCTCGGCATCCCCCGGCTCGCGTGACAGCGACAGCACGGCCCAGCGGGCGAGCAGCGCAAACAGCTCGCGTCGCACGGCGCCACTTACCTTTTGCACACGTAGGAGCCCATCGCGCAGCGCATCGCCCGCCACGCGATCGAGCCCGCGCAAGAGATCGGCGCGCAGGGCGGCCTGCTCCCTTTCGGCCTTGGCATCCGCCTCGGTCACGCCGCGCGGGGGCAGGTGGCGCAGGTACAGGTCTAGCAGGGCAGAAGCTTCGGCCCGGCGCGGGGTGTAGCTGGTGCTGCGCGTGCGCAAAAGGAGCGCGGCAGCCTCGGCGGCAAGCGGTGGAGTATCGGTCATCATCGGCAGTCTATGGGGAGCGAAGCGAGACCCGACACGCGTCGGGGAAAACCCGCGGGGAGGCGGCAGTATAGTGAGCCCGCCCCATGCCCGATAGTCAGCAACTGCAGGGTTGATACACTGGCGAGCATGTCCTTCTGGCAAAGCAAGTCGTCGTTCCCGCGGGCGCTCCTTCTTGGGGGCACGCTGCTGCTTAGCGCTCTGCCTGCTGCGCCGCCTGCCCAGGCGGGTCCGGCTGCGACTCCGGCTCGGCTGCCGACGTACAACGAGGCGCGGGCTCGCGCGCTGCAGTCCCGACGGGCGCTGGTGTTGCTGTTTGGCGCCAAGTGGTGCGAGCCGTGCAAAGAATTCGATCGCAAAGTGCTGCCGCAGCCGGCGGTGCAGACGGCGCTGGGGGGCGTGGTCTTCGTCCACTACGACGGCGAGGTCGAGCCCGGTCGCGAGGCGGCGCGCGAGCTGCGCATCACCGGCTATCCGACGATGGTGGCGCTGGCCCAGGACGGACGTGAGATCGATCGCCTGCAGGGCTATCACGGCGCTCGCGAGTTCATCGACTGGATCGGCAAGGTGTCGATCGATTCAGAGACCGAGGACTCGCTGCAAGCGCGCATTGGCAAGAACAGCAGTGACGCCGAAGCTGTGTTGGTGCTGGCACGACGGCAGGCGCGGCGCGGTCAGGAAGAGCAAGCCGAAGCCAACTTCGAGCGCGCCCGTACCCTGGCTCAGGCGGCCGCGAAAGACAGCAAGCTCGCCGAGCTGGGGGCCAGCGCCGACTTCGAGCTGCGCGTGATGCGGCTGCGTCGACAGTTGCGCGAAGCCCCGCGACGCGAGATGGCCGAGCACCTGCTGGCCTTTCCGCTGGCTCCGACGTCCGCCGCCGCCTTCCACGAGCTGACGCGACGCGGGCCGGTCGATGCGCTGGGCAAGCGGGCGCTTGAGCGCTACGTCGAGGCGCGCCTGACGACGCGCGATGCCAAAGAGCTGGAGGCGCTGAACTATGCCGTCTACGAGTGCCTGCGCGCGGCCGCCTATGAAGCGGCCGAGAAGGCGGCGCGGCGGCTGGTCGAGATCGACGGCAACAGCCCGTTTTACCTCGACACCCTGGCCGAGGTGATGCACCTGCGCGGCGAGCGTGCTCAGGCGGTGCAGCTTTCGCAGAAGGCGCTTTCGCTGATCGACAAGGAGCGCGAAAAGCCCGCGGCCGTACCGCTGAGCCCCGCCATCCGCGACGCGAAAGCGCTGCGCGGCGTGCTGCTCAAAAACCAAGCCCGCTACATGCGCGGGGCGCGCGAGCTGCCGGCGGAGCTCTTGGCCGAAGACGAAGAGCTGTCGCCCTGGGAGCGCTCTCCGTCGGGCAGCTGAGGTAGTCCGGACAGGCGCGGCGGGGCGGCACGACGCAGGCGCTGCAGCTGACGCCACAAGAGCGATCGCAGGACGACGAACAGCACCGGGTAGATCGCCGTCTTGAGGCCAATGCCGGATCGCCAGTCCGGGCCATAGATCGGCCGCACCGGCACGTCCACGACTCGCAGACCCGCGACGGAGAGCCGGGTCAAAAGATCGTTGGGATAGCCATAGCGGGGATACAGGCGATCGAGGTCGATGGCGCGCAGCGCGCGCTGGGTGACGGCGGTGTAGCCGCACTGCGAGTCGAAGATCTGCCAGTAGCCCGAAGCGGCGCGGCTGAGCAGGGACAGGACGACATTGCCCAGCAGGCGCAGCCGGGGCATGGCGTGCAGGATCTCGGCGTGGGCGAAGCGGTTGCCTTTGCTGTAGTCGGCCTCGCCGGTGACGATCGGGCGCAGGAGGGCCGGCAGATCCGCGGGATCCATCTGGCCATCGCCAGCCATCACCACTGCGACATCGCAGCCGCGCTGCAGGGCCAGGCGATAGCCGCTGCTGATCGCCGCTCCGACGCCGCAGTTGTGTGGGTGACGCAGGACGTGCAGGTTCGGACGCCCGCTGCTCCCCGCCCGCTCGGCGGTGGCATCGGCGCTGGCGTCATCGACCACGATCACCAGATCGACGTAGTCGGGGATCCCGGCAAGCGTCGCGGCGATGCGGTCGGCTTCGTTGTAGGCGGGGACAACGACGGCTAGGCGCAGCCCGTGATACACGGCTCTCCCTCGGCATCCGTCGGGGCTGGGGC
>DAORCZ010000432.1:0-1908 GCA_035345735.1 Pseudomonadota bacterium
GGCAGTCGCTGGGGCAGCGGCGTGTACAGCGGCGCCGGCTATCGCTTCCTTGAACGATTTGAGCTCTGCGGTCGCATCCCCACCTGGACCTATGCCCTGGCCGACGCCGTGCTGGAAAAGCGCATCTTCATGGCTGCGGAGCGCAACACGACCTATGTGCAGTACACGCTGCGACGGGGCAGCGCCTCGGCCCGGCCGCTTGGCCTGCGCGTAAAGGCCCTGGTCAACTATCGCGACTACCACGGCGAGACACACACCCACGACTGGCGCATGCGGGTCGAACGCGGTCCGCAAAGCAGCACCCTGCACATTGTCGCCTTCGCCGGCGCGACGCCCTTTTCGGTCCGTCTGCCGGGTGCGACGCTGACCCCCGAACACAGCTGGTATCACGACTATCTGCTCGCGCAGGAGCAAGAGCGCGGCTTTCCCGGCCACGAAGATCACCTGTGCATCGGCGAGTTTGAGCTGACGCTATTGCCCGGCGAGTCAGCCTGCCTGATTGCCAGCAGCGAGCCCGAGGGGCGCATCGATCCCGACCACGCCGCCGTGCTGACCGCGCTACACCAGCGCGAACAGATCCTCTTGCAGCAGGCCGGCGTGCCCGATGAGGCTGCGGGCTTGGCGCAGCTTGTGCTGGCGGCCGATTCGTTCGTGGTCGAGCGACGCATCCCGCAGCGCACCGGCGATGCCCAGACCCAAGCAGTGACTTCGGCGTCGCCGGAGGTGGGTCACTCGATCATCGCCGGCTATCCCTGGTTTTCCGACTGGGGGCGCGATTCGATGATCAGCCTGCCGGGGCTGTTCCTGGCGACGGGGCGGGCGGATACCGCGCGGTCGCTGTTGCGCACCTATGCCGGCTTTATTGATGGCGGCCTGATTCCCAACCGCTTCCCCGACGCCGACAGTGCCCCGGAATACAACACCGCCGACGCCACGCTATGGCTGTTAGAAGCGCTGCGCGCCTATGTCGAGGCGACGGGCGACCTGGCCCTTGTCGAAGAGCTTTGGCCGGCCCTGCGCGAGATCGTGCGCTGCCACCTGCGCGGTACTCGCCATGGCATTGCCTGCGACCCCAGCGACGGACTGTTGCGGGCCGGTGAGCCCGGGGTGCAGCTCACCTGGATGGATGCCAAAGTCGGCGACTGGGTAGTGACGCCGCGCATCGGCAAGCCGATCGAGATCAACGCACTGTGGCACAACGGCCTATGCGTCTTGGCTCAGCTTGCCGAGGCCACGGGGCAGCCTCTGGATGCCGCCTTCTATCGCGAGCACGCACAGGCCGCCGCCCGCGGCTTCGCCCGCTTCTTCATCCCCGAGCGCGGCTTCTGCTTCGATGTCCTCGACGGTCCCGATGGCAACGATGCCAGCCTGCGGCCCAATCAGATCTTCGCGGTCTGCCTGCCGCACCGCGCGCTTTCGAACGACCAAGCGCGGTCGGTGGTCGATACCTGTGCCGCCGCGCTTTACACCCCGCGTGGGCTGCGCAGCCTGGCCCCAAGCGAGCCCGCCTACATCGGTCGCTACGCCGGCAATGTTCACAGCCGCGACGGCGCCTATCACCAGGGCACCGTCTGGGGCTTCCTGCTTGGCCCGTTTGCGCTGGCCCATTACCGCGTTTATGGCGATGCCGCGCGAGCCCAGGAATTCCTGCGACCAATGCTCGACCACCTGCGCGAGGCCGGGCTGGGCCAGCTTAGCGAGATCTTCGACGGCGATGCACCGCATGCACCGCGCGGCTGCATCGCCCAGGCCTGGTCGGTGGCCGAGTGGCTACGCGCCTTCCGTCAGCTTGCGTCGCCGTCGCAGTGGCCAAAATCCCAAGCCGAGCAGCGCAACCAAGCCAAGCCCAGATAGACGCAGCCCCTGACGCAGCGGTGCTTGCGCGTAGCGAAACTCGATGCGATGGCG